>JACMQJ010000097.1 GCA_014377055.1 Candidatus Sericytochromatia bacterium | reverse complement strand
TGCAATTAATTCATCTCCAGACATAATACCAGCATTATAACCAGCACCTTGATCTTTAATATTAGTACAGATGAGTAAGCCATTTTCTTCTTTAAAATCAATATCAAGGGTTAAATTATTAAAATCAATTATTTTTAACTTCAGACCAGCATACGCTAAATATTTATCATAATCTATCTCATTTTTACCTTCAATGAATTCATTAAAAATTTCAGAAAAATTTCCTGCTAATTTTTCTGCATAATTTAATAAAATCTCTCTAGTAAAGCCAATACTATTGTCTAGTAGATAGTCATTCCATAGTAATCTCATTAAATCATCCAATGATTTCTGATGATTTGTTCTTTTTCTTATTTCAAGATCCAAAACTAGGGCAAAATGAGAACCTTTAATATAATAAGAAATGCCCTGATTAGTACTATTTTCATGTTTTCTATAAAATTTAATCCATGAATCAAAACTAGATTCTTCAAGGTTTTGATAAAAACGACCTGGTACAGTTAATAATCTTTCGATTAGATTAGATAAAACATCAAGGTATTCTGTATCATTATAGATACCAGCCCTTTTTAGAATAAGGTCATCAAAGTAACTAGTGAATCCTTCTGAAAACCAAAGCAAAGAAGTATAATTTTCATTACTGTAATCAAAATTAGAAATACCTAGAGGCTTAATTCTTTTTACATTCCATAAATGAAAATATTCATGAGATACCAAAGAAAGCCAATCTTTTTTGTATTTTACTGGATCGCTAAAATGCCAACGGTTAAAATGTAAAACACATGAGTTTTTATGCTCAATACCACCAGTAGAGGCACTTGTGAGATGAGTAATAAATGTATAGTGATCGTAAGGAGCTTGGCTATCGAATATTTTTGCCGTTGCTTCGACGACTTTTTTTATATCACCAATTAATTTTTCTTCTTGATAAACTTTAGCTCCAATCATTGCTACATAATGTGGCTTACCTAAAGCCTCAAATGAATATGTTTGATAATTACCAACCTCTATTGGGCAATCAAGAAAATCGTCAAGATCCTCACAATAAAAATGGTTCTCTTTACCCTCTACTTTATTTAGACCTGTAGAAATTTTGTTCCACCCATCAGGTAAATTAACTTGAACCTCAAAATATTTGCAAGCATCTTTATTTTCAGGGATTAAAAAGGTTGCAGGAGCAACTAATAGAGCATGTATATCATCAACAAAATTATTCCTAACAGTCAATTCATTACAGTAAAGCCTATATCTTATCGTAATATTTTTTTGCTCAGCTAAATCTATTTTCCATTTATTTTTACTTATTTTTTCATACTTTATTTGATCGCCTAATTTGTTATAAACAACAAATTGATCCAAATGGCGAGAATATTCACGGATCAAATAAGAGCCAGGTGACCAAACTGGCATTAACAAAATAAGTTCTTTTTTATCATATTTCTCTAACTCAATATTGAGCTCAAGATGGACATATTTTTGATCTTTTTGAGAAAAATCTAAATTATATAAAATTTTCATAACTATAAATTAATTTTACTTTCTACTAATATTATTACATTACATATTTTATTACCGAATCATAATAGTATCAAGGATTAAAAAATTAACAACTGCTTAATGTCTTGCTATAATATTATAAATTCTAATTAAAATTTTTATTTGAAAAATAATTATATGACAGATACACAAAAAATAATTTTACTTGGTCTAGGTGGTCAAGGTGTCTTATTTGCTGGTAAGGTTATCGCTCATGCCGCATTTTTGGCTGGTTATCAATCTAGTTTTATTCCTTCTTATGGCCCAGAAGTCCAAAATGGATCTGTTAAAGCTGAGGTTATTATTAGTAAAAATATTATCTATAACCCTTTTATAGATAAGGCTGATTATCTTTTAGTTTTTCATAAATTTAGGCTAAAAGATAGTAAAAATATGTTAGAAAAAGATGGTGTGATGCTTTGCAAAGATTTTAATACCAATGGAGAGTCTGATTATCTTGGTATCAAAGTAAATACAGAGCAAATTATGGCAAATATTGGTAATACACGTGTTACTAATATGTCTATGGTTGGAGCTTTTACACATTATTATGATCTCATTAACGATAAAAATATTGGTGATGCCTTAAAGCAAATATTAAGTAATAAACAATATAATATTATCTCTCTCAATTTTAAGGCCTATAAACTAGGTAAAGAAAGTATGCAGGTGATGAATAAGACAAATGCCTAATTTTATAAATCATCCTGAAACACCAAAAGCGGTTGACTGTTGGCTTGATATAATAAGCCAATACGATAATAAATATCAAAGAGAGCATCTATCAGATATTAAGTCAAGAAGAATACAGCAAAGATTGCATTCAAAAAATAATCAGAATGATTTTCATCAATCTTTTATAGAAATTGATACTAATATGTTAACAAATAAATCAAGATCAGAGCTGTCACTAAAGGATTTAGAAGTATCAGATTTGGATAATGCTTATACTTATCAATATAATGGATATCATAATTTATCTGAGGGATTTGAAGATTTATCCGAAAAAATAAATTATTTTACCTCTGAAGATGATAGTCTAATTGATTTTTTTAAATAATTATGAAGCGTTCGGAACCGTAAAGTTAACTCTAAACTCATTATTATCTGATTCAATCCAGATACGACCTTGCATTAACTCAACTAATCCTTTTGTAATATATAAGCCCAGACCTGTTCCTCCAGTTGTTCTTGTTAACTGATCATCCAAACGAAAAAACTTATCAAATAATGAATCTAGCTTATCTTGAGCAATATTTTTTGAGCAGTTAGTTACTACGATTCTAACTGAATCATTCTCTTTATAAGCATTTATTTTGACTGTTGAACCTTTAGGATCTGTATATTTGTGGGCATTTTCAAATAAATTTAATAAAACCTGTTCAAATCTGTCTGAATCTACTAAAACCCAAATATTTTCAGCCACATCTATTTTGTAAATGTCGTCAGGAAAAAACTCTGAAATATGTATAATTGTATGATCTAGCTCTATCTCTTGGAGATTTAATTGCAAGACATGACCTTCTAATTTTGGCACAACTAATAAATCTTCAACCATACGAGATAATCTATCTGATTGTGATGATATTATCTTAAGTAATTTTCTTTGAGTTTCAATATCAAAATTTGCATCTTTTCTTAAAAGTGTTGATGAAAATCCTTTGATACTAGTCAAAGGTGTTCTAAATTCATGACTAACAGTATCAATCAAATTTGACTTAAAACTATCGAGTTGTTCTATCTTCTCTTCCATAAGATTAAACTCATCTATTAATAAATTAAATTCACGTGGTATTAATTTCATTTCTGATGTTACTTTTTTTTTGTAATTACCTTCTGCGACAGCTCTAATTGATAATAAAAAGTTTTTTATAAATCTTTGCTGAGATCCTGCAATCCAAAGCCCCATACTGAAAGCTACAAGAAAACTTATAATTGCAGCGAGTAATATTCTAAAAGCATTGTTTTTAATTTGGTCTTGATACATTGATAATGGATATTCAATCCAAATAGTCCATCTTGGATAATCTAAACTTGCATAACTAACTATCTTGGCAATATTGTCGCTGGATATGTATCTTGAAATTATTCCTGAATTGCTATTCTTAATATTTTCAAGTAAATTATTACTTGATTTATTAAATTTATAGTTTGCTTGCTCAGAAAATATAATATCACTAGTGTCAGAATTTATGATTACAAGATTAGAAAATTTATCATTATTTTCTGATAGATAGTTTTTAACTTCATTGTTGGTGAATCCGTAAAGTAAATACCCTTTATAATTATTTTTAATATACAAAGGAATAAGTACTGCTGAAAGTGAATTTTTAACACCTAATTTTATATTATACATAAAGAGGTTCTTTTTAGAGTTTCTTGACATTTCAATAAAATTATATTTATCTAGCTTTGCTTCACTTTCAGTTGAAACATTAAATTTATTATTGTCTTGAATTAAAAGATGTTTTTGTTGATCATTATAATAAACTAAATCAAAATTATTGTAGCTTTTGGAGAAATTATTAAAAATATCCTTTATTTGTAAATCATCTTTATCACTGATCTGGTTTAAAATAAAGTCAGATATTTTTAGATTTGATTCAATATTCAAGCTTATTTTTTTTGCTAAACTTTTGGTAAAGGATAAATTACTTTTTTCCATTACAGTTAAAATGTTATTATCTATATAATTGTATTGAATTAAACTTAACATAAGTACAGGGATAGTTGAAACAAGGGCAAAAGCTGAAATAAGATAAGTTCTCGCACTAAATTTTTTTAAATAATCTAATAAAGCCAAAATTAAACCTAAAGTAAAATATTATTTAATAGGATTATGGATCATAAAAGTAATTTTGTATTAATTTTATTTAGAGAATTTAATGTAATCGTTTATATTTAAGACTATAAGGAAAAAATAATATGAAAATTATACTTTGTACATTAATAACTATTTTGGCTTTAACTAATCAAGCAACGGCTATGACAACTTTTAGAGGTAAGTTTATAGAGTTAGCGACAAATGATGGTGTTCTTGATAAAATAGAATATCAGTATTTAAAAAAACTGGCTCAAGATCCATCTTTACATGATGCCGCATTTGCTGAGGATACATTAAAAAATCTTAGCAAATATTCTGATAGGATCAAACTAGAATATACATTGCAAGTTGATGGAACAAGTGAACAAACTATCAATTTTACTTTCACACCTAGCTATAGTGAATCAGAAAAAATATCTGGTAAAAATGCGATAGAGATTATCTCAAATATTTCTCAAAAAGATAATTTTAACGAAACATCCTCAGACAATGATAGATGTGCTGCTGCATCAATGATTAATGCTTATTTGTTGATGAATGGTAACTTTGCTAAACTTGCAGGTAAATATAATATTGGTAAGGAGCTAACTTATAAAAATATTCATTTATTACAAGATAAGATTTACAGATTAGCAAATACTGATGGTACTCCTGGTATATATTCTGGTTATAAATACAAGTCTTATTCAGATGGTAATATTTTTGATATTAAGCCTAATGGTGAAATAATTAAAGTAGGTGAAACTGTTGGTATTAAATTGATTCCTTTACTTGGAAATAATACAGCGACTATTCACAACAGAAAAAAAGAAGTTAATAATTTTTTTAGCCAACATCCTTATGGAGTAATCCAAGTTGGTGTAAAACTTGACTTAAAAAATGGAGATATTAGAGCTCCAAGATTAGATTCTGATCAAAATCATGTGATAATAATTTTTAAAAGAAATAAAAAAATATATATGGCCGATACAAGCTCTATAAATAATGGTATGGGTAAAAATGTCAGACTTTTATCTGAAAGTCAATTAGGATACTTAGTTTATAATACATCTGCTATTGTACTTGGATTATTGATTAAATAAGAATTTTACTTAATTCACTCTTAATATATTTTTTACAAAGTCGTTACATGTTTACTGCTATTCCTGTTTAAACAAACTAAACAGAAATTTATAACATTACAGTTATTTAAGAAAAATATTGTATTTAATTCTTAAGAGAATAGCAGTAGTACCGATAATGGCAGGTCATTACAAGACAAAAATAATATTAATACGTATACTCAAACTAATAAAATATTAGAAAGTATTCCTTATTCTCAAGTTGATAATTACAAGGCCAACTTTACTAGCGATGGATGAGCTATTTTTGCTGATCTTGTTGAAGTAATGACACTATTTTATCAGTTTGAGGCACGAAGATTATGAGTTGTTACTTTCTACCACTGAATAATTCAAATAAAGCACCACGCATTGCTGCTGCCATCTGAATAAATATTAACCTTGATATTACTCCAAAATATGCAACCATAGTATCGTTGTATTCTGCACCCTTATTACCAATATTATCATCTTTAAATTTGTTCTCATCATCTTCGTCAGAAATTATTTCTAAGCCTACAAGCTCATAAAAATCAAGATTAAGTAATGGGCTAACTATTGATGTAGCGTCAGTCTTAACTCTTAAAAATTGATCGATTGTTTCACATGAATAATATTTATCTTCAAGATTTTTAAACATTTCTTTATTTAAAGTAAATGATGTTGAAATTGTTCTTGTAATTGGCATGTGTTCAAAAAACCATTCAACCATTTCTTCTGAAATAGAAATTGAACGTTTCAAAATATTGGTAATATGAGATTTTAGATCACGAAGACGAAAATCCACATTAAAACCAACTGAAATTAATTTGTCTTCAGTTCCTGTCAGAACTATTCTTGCTGCTTTTGGTTCTACAGGCTTTTCATCCAAAAAAAGTATATAGGCACCGATATCTATGACTTGATGGTATAACATATATTATTTTAATAATCTTCCTCTTCTTGAATTTCGCTTCTGATTCTTCCAACCATAACAGCACGCTTTTTTGCTGCTTCTTTGGCTCTTTCTTTAATTTGACTAGAAATATAATTTAGCCAAACACTCTTTTTACCTTTTATACCAATAATTAAATTAGACATAATTTTTACATGAAAATGAGAAACAAGGATTTCATTTTGCTCAGATTGTTTTTCTTGTGCTTGTTCCAAATACTCAGGTATTTCAAATAAAGCTTTTTCAACAACATCCTGACAAACAGTCCTTGATATTTCAGAGAGTCCCTGATAAGTTAACTGTGTCAATAAGGCATCTATATCTACATCATCTGGATAATCTGTTACTTCTTCAATTGCCGATCTAATATTATTTCTAAAATCAAGAACAGCAGGAGCTGATAAATAATTAATCATCATATTAGATTGTTCTACATCATTGATCAAAACAGCTTTTACCTTATCAGTAAAAAATGCTTCGCCTCTTAGAGCATCATCTATCTGTTCATCAATAGCATTAACTATTTCATCTTCAATATCAAGATTTATAACTCCATCATATCGAAGATTTTTTCTGACATAAGTGCTTAAACCTTTAAAGCCTACAGGAATAGGTGTACCTAATGCTTTAGAAAACTCAACCGTTTGAACATATAAGTCTGTAATGGCTCTCTTAACAATATTGCCAACTTCCCCTTCTGATCTTGATAATTCGTTTACTTGAAACCAAATCTTTCTTAATTTAGA
>JACMQJ010000549.1 GCA_014377055.1 Candidatus Sericytochromatia bacterium | reverse complement strand
GCCTCTGGTAGAGGATATGTACCATGAAACTCAATAGGATTTTGGGTTGCTATTACCAAAAAAGGTGGTTTTAATTTATATGAGATACCTTCAACTGTTACCTGATTTTCACTCATTGATTCTAGTAAACTTGATTGAGTTCTTGGTGATGCTCTATTAATCTCATCAGCCAATAAAATATTGGTAAAAACTGGTCCAGGTCTAAAATTAAATGTTCCTTCCTTTGGATTATAGATTGGGGAACCAATAATATCAGTGGGCAAAAGGTCAGGTGTAAATTGAATTCGGCTAAATTTACCATTAATAGATTTGGCTATTGATTTTGCCATAGTTGTTTTACCAACTCCAGGAATATCTTCTAATAAGATATGACCACCTGCAAGCATTGTCATTACTATTATTCTCAGGACTTCATCCTTACCTTTAATTACCAGATTAAGGTTGTCTATTAGTTTGTCTATTTCGTTATAATGTTCCATGTATTTTCTACTTTATTGTTGTAAATCACACCAAATATTTTTAATAAGTTGTATCATAAAATCATGATACATTATTAAAATAGATTATAAATATAAAAGATTAAGTTTATATAATGGAAAAAATAAATATTCAAGTTAAGAAAGAAACTGAAAAATCAGATCTTATTTTTGCAGATTCAACTGAATGTATTTTTTTAATAAACCCTAAAACTAAAGTTATTATAGACTGTAATTTATACGCCCTAGCGCTGTTTGAAACTGAAAATAAAAAATCTTTAATCGGTCTGAGATTTGAAAAATTATTTAAAAATATACAAAAAAAAGAGTTTAAATTAAATCATAAGTCAGGTAACAAAAACTTAGAATTTATTACTTTGAAAAAAAATATCTTCTGGGGTGAACTCACTGTTGATGATCTAGAATTAAATCATGTTGATATGGTGTTGGTAAAAGTATCAGATTTGAGTGAATTAAAAAAAGCTGAAAATGAGTTAATCAGGAGTCCTTTTTTTATTAATAGTATTTTTAGTGCCAGTCCTAATAGCATCTATCTCTATAATATAGAAAAAAAGAAGTTAATTTATTCAAATAATAAATTAGCTAAGTTATTGGGTTATAGACCAGAAGAAATAAAAAAAATGGGTTCGGATTACCCATATAATTTGATTCATCCAAGTGATAAAAGTAGGTATTTAACAAATCTAAAAAGTTACAAAAGCTTGGATGAAAAAGAAATTGTTGAAAATGAATACCGAATTATTGATCATGATGGTAATTGGCATTGGATAACTTTTAGAGCATCTGTATTTGCCAAAAATGAGTTAGATGACCCTATACAAATAATAGGTACAGCTCAAGATATTACTGAAAAAAAGAAGTTTGAACAAGAAAATACACGTTTATCTTCTTTTACAATAGAAAATCCTAATCCTATACTTGAATGTGACTTTTTGGGTAATATAACCTATATAAATCCTGCAACTCAATCATTTATGAAAAACTTACATATCGAGATAGAACATTTTTTGCCAGCTAATCATAAAGAAATAACCCATAAGCTTTTGAAATCTGATCACGATTATCAAACAACTATCAGTATCAAAAATAAATGTATTCAATGGATCTATCATCCTATTAAAGCTACTGGATTTATTCATATTTATGGGTTAGATATTACCGAGCAAAAAGCAACAGAGGATAAACTTATTCATGGTGCTTTCCATGATACATTAACGGGTTTATCAAATAGAGCATTGTTTCTTGATCGATTAGGTCATACATTTGCAAGAAAAAAGAGACGAAATAATTATTTATTTGCTGTACTTTTTCTTGACTTTGACCGTTTTAAAATAATTAATGATAGTTTGGGACATCTTGCAGGTGATGAGTTATTAATACAAATTAGTAAAAGACTTGAAGAAAACATCAGACCTGAAGATACAGTTGCTAGGATGGGTGGCGATGAATTTACAGTTTTAATTGATGATATAAAAAGTAAAGATGATGCTATTAATGTCACAGAAAGGATAAAAGAGTCTTTTTCAAAACCGTTTAAAATAGCAAATAGTAATATCTTTATAACCTCAAGTATTGGCATCGCATTTAGCTCCAATGAAGGAGTAAATAAAGCTGATGATATGCTAAGAAATGCAGATATAGCAATGTATAAAGCCAAAACAAAAGGAAAAAATAGATATGAGCTATTTAGTAAAGAAATGCACACAGAGGCAGTTAATTTCTTGAAAATGGAAACAGAATTATGGAAAGCTTATGAAAAAAAGGAATTTAGAGTTTATTATCAGCCTATATTTAATCTTGAAACTAATGAAATAATAAGCCTTGAAGCTTTTATTAGATGGCAACATCCCAAGAGAGGTCTATTAACTCCTGATAGCTTTATACAAATTGCAGAAGAATCAGGTTTAATCACTCATCTTGATTTATGGGTTTTACAAGAAGCATGTGAAAAAGTAAAAAATTGGCAAAACAAATTAAAACGATCTTTTTCTATCAGTGTTAATCTCTCAAGTAAAAATTTTTTACAACTAGATTTTGCTCAAAAAGTAAGCAGTATTGTTACTAAAATAGGTCTTGATGCCAATTGTTTAAAATTTGAACTCACAGAAAGAGATATTATGGATTATCGTGAACATATAACTAATGTTTTAACATATTTAGGTAAATTAAATATTGAGATTCAAATAGATAATTTTGGTTCTGGTTATTCATCATTAAGCTATCTTCACAAATTACCAATTAATGCTTTGAAAGTTGATCAATCATTTATTCATAGTATTGATTATAATTTGGAAATAATTAAAACAATGGTGTCTTTAGCAAATAATCTTGGAATATATCTTATCGCTGAGGGTATAGAAACACAAAAACAACTGGAATTACTAAAAAGTATTAAATGTAAGTATGGTCAAGGATATTTGTTTAATCATCCTGTTCCAGCAGAGGAAGTTTTTAGTTTATTTGAGAATAGAGAAATAGAATAATGTTGTCAAAAAAGTATCTATTGAAATTTTCATCTTATTCACTGATTACTACTCTAACACTGATCAGTCAAGTTTCTTATTCCAAGACTATTACTATTAACAATGATAATATTTATTCTCAAAAAGAACTTACAGAAAGATTTTATCAAGCCTATAAAAACTCAAATTATCAAATGTCCGTAATTTACTATAATAAGGTTAGAGAAAAAAATCAAGATCTAATTTCACTTAAAATGTATGCAACGGCTCTATATAAAATAGGTGAAATTTCACGTGCCAAAAAGTACTTTCAATATTTAGTCCAAAATGCACAAAATAATGAAATAGTAAATTATTCAAAAAAAATGCTTTATCAAATTAGTCATAATAAGAATAAAAGTTTTAAGGGAAATATATTTGTCAACAAAAATCAACCTTGTATTACCTATACGTCAAATAGATGGGAAAATAAAGATATTAAAGTTTATTTACCTGACTTACCAAGAAATTTAGCAGATGAAATACATAACTCATCAACTTTTGATACTTATAATGAACTAGCAAAAAAAGCTTTTGCTAAATGGCAGGAACAGCTCACAGGGTTTAGATTTAGCCTTATTAGTGATAAAAGAGATGCAAATATAATTTTTAATTGGCATGGTAATTATATAAATGTAGATACATGGGATATTACCTCAACTCCAACATACTATGGTAATTTAAATAAAAAAGTTAGCTTTGTTAATATACCTACTTTTCGCAATACAATAAATAATTTATCAAGTGATTATGAAAATATGCCCTATATTAATCGTGACATATACGTTATGATTATGCACCAAATAGGACATGCTATTGGTTTGACGGATACAAAGGAAGATTATTCTATAATGAATCCTAGAACAAAATATATGACTACTAATATTAATGAGCCAGAAAACTATATTGCTGATATAAAACTCAGTCAACAAGATATTTTGAACACACAAGCATTGTATGAAACTAACAATTCAGAAACCGTTTGTGATAATGATATTCTTGCCAAAAAGTATAAAACCAAAAATATGAAAAATGATAATAAAGATAATTATTTATGCTTTGTAAATAAAAATCCAAAGCTAGATAGTGATGGAATGACTTTTTTAAGAGAATATTCTAAATGGGACAAACGTGATTTTCCCTTAAGTGTTTATATACCTTTACCTGATGAAAAAAAATATAATATTAATGATCCCGAACATTTTAGAGATATGACTAAAAATGCTTTTTTGAGATGGCAAAATAAAATTCCAGAGATAGTCCAATTTAAATTTGTCAACAATGAAAAAGAAGCAAAAGTAGTTGTTCGCTGGAGTGAATATTTTGAACATCAAGACTATTGGGG
>JACMQJ010000548.1 GCA_014377055.1 Candidatus Sericytochromatia bacterium | reverse complement strand
GGACAAATAAGAGTAAATATTTCAAGAAATTATATGTGTTAATCTGTGGCTAAAAGACCTTAAAAAATATTTTAGCCACGAATTACTCGAATAAGGACAAATAAGGACAAATATTTCAAGAAATTATATGTGTTAATCTGTGGCTAAAAGACCTTAAAAAATATTTTATTATTTATCAATAAAAAACACTTCTGAAAATAAATAAATCAAGTGTTTTATTGACTATTATTTATCTTTTTGTAACACATATTTAACATTATCTTAATATTATTACTATAATGTGTTCTGGCTCACAGAATACTGTATGTATTGAGTTAATCTATTAATATAGGGCTTTAAATTGTATGAATAATGAGTTTATCCATAAGCCTGTTTTGTTTAGAGAAGTCATAGAATATCTTGACTGTAAAGAAGGAAATTTTTATCTCGATTGCACTACTGGTGCAGGTGGACACTCTTCAGAAATTTTAAGAGTGATTGGTAAAAGTGGTTTTTTATATTGTTTAGATAGAGATTTTAATGCAATTAGTGCAGCAAAAACAGCTTTGGATGATGTGGGTGAAAATTATAAATTGATTAAATCTAATTATAGTCAAATAGATAAAATAATAGAAGAAAATAATATACCAAAACTTGATGGTATTTTGTTCGACTTAGGTGTTTCATCTCCTCAATTGGATCACACAGAGAGAGGTTTTAGTTTTTCTAAAGAAGCAACTCTTGATATGAGATTTGCTCAAGATGAAAATGAAACTTTAACAGCTGAAGATTTAGTTAATAAATTATCAAAAGATGAATTGGTAAAAATATTTTCTGAATATGGTGAAGAACCCTATAGTAAGACCATAGCAGAAGCTATTGTAGAAGATAGAAAAAAAAATAGGATTGTAACCACAACACAACTTAGTTCATTGATTATTAAATCTTTAGCTGGTAAGAAGTTTAAGGGTAATATACACCCTGCTACTAGAGTTTTTCAAGCACTAAGAATTAAAGTTAATGAAGAATTGACTGGTATTACTCAAGTTATACCTTTGGCAGTTAATGCTCTAAAAACAGGTGGAAGATTAGCCATTATTTCTTTTCATTCACTTGAAGATAGAATTGTTAAGGAAGCTTTTAGAGAAGAAACTAAAGATTGTATTTGTCCATCAAGACAACCTATTTGTACTTGTAATAAAGTTGCTCAAGGAAAAATTATTACAAAAAAGCCTGTAATGGCACAAGATGATGAGATAAGCAAAAATAAAAGAGCTCGAAGTGCAAAACTAAGAGTTTTAGAAAAAATATAAGAATTAACATTAAGATAAGAGATTAAGTAAAAAATGGCAAGCAACTTAGATTTAAAAGAATTAAATTACAATATATCCGAATTAGAAGATGTTCAGCTCCAAAAGCCTGTAAAAAAAGTAGTCCGAAAAGTTAATATTGTAATAAAAAAGTCTCTAACTAAGTTAAATGTTTTTTTAATCGCTTCAATTTTTATTTTACTAACAGTTGAATCAGTTATCTATTTTCATAGTGTGCAAATAGGTATAACAGCCAATAAACTACAAAGTGATATTAATAAAATGAGAGAAGCAAATGACTTTCTCAAAGTAAGTTTAGCTAATTCAAAAGAGCTTACGCAAATAGAAAGTATTGCTATTAATGCCTTACAAATGAAACCAGCGGATAATTCAAAAATAAGTTATCTACCTATGCCAGAAGAAATAACAGAAAAGAAAGATTTGATTACAAATATCGCAACAAAAGAAAAAAAGGTATTTGTTCCAGTTGGTTACTAATGCAATTAACCCAAAGAAATGTTAATAAAAGAATTCATATAATTCACTATACAATTTTAGCTATTATATTTGGTCTTTTGACTAGATTATTTTATCTACAAGTTATAGAACATGAAGAATTAAAGAAGAAAGCTGAAAATCAACAACGTAGACCTATAGCTCTCTCAAAAAAAAGAGGACTTATAACCGATCGCAATGGTGACAAAAACGTCTTAGCTATTGATACACGATCTATTTCTCTATATGCTTATCCCAAAGAGTACAACCTTGAAAAAGTTTCAATGGAAAAAATGGCAGAAAAAATTTCACCAATTATAGGTAAAGATCTACAAAAAACAAAAAAAACTTTGAGTACTAGGAGTTTTATTTGGTTAAAAAGACAACTACCTGAAAGTTATATTAGTCAAATAAAAGCTCTAAAATTACCAGGAATTAATTATGTTTTTGAAAGTAAAAGAGTATATCCAAAAAAAGAGCTTGCATCATCATTGTTAGGATTTACTGGTATTGATAACCAAGGTCTAACAGGTATAGAGCATTCATTTGAATCAGTCTTAACAGGTAAAACAGAACAAGAAAAAATATTTCTTGATGCAAGAGGCTATGAAGTTTTGAGTCAAGAAAATAAAGCTCAAGTAACCACTTCTAAAGCCAAAACAAATAAAATACGCCTTACCTTGGATGAAAATATTCAACATATTGCCGAAAGAGAATTAAAAAAAGGACTTGATGAATATAAGGCAAAAAGAGGTGCTGCCATTATTATGGATCTTGATAATGGTGATTTGTTAGCTCTTGCGACTTATCCTAACTATGATATTAATCAATACTCTAAATTTTTGGAGAATCCAAAAAATTGGGAAACGATCAAAAATTGGGCTGTCACAGATGTCTATGAGCCTGGATCAACCATGAAAATATTTTCTTTTGCAGCAGCACTTGAAAAGAAAAAAACTAGTCTTAATGAAGTTATTGTTTGTCCTGGAGCAATTAAAGTTGATCATTGGACAGTACATGATCATGGTACTTCACCAAGTCAAGTCAGATATTTAAAACCTCTTGATATAATAAAAACTTCTAGTAATGTTGGTACAAGTATTGTTACCAGAAGAATACCAACAGCTGAACATAGAGATATTTTATTAAAATTTGGCTTCGGTAAACCAACCGATTCTAGTCTTTCTGGTGAAGTAGGTGGTATTGTACCAAAACTTCCTTGGGTTGCAAGTAGACAATCAACAATTTCATTTGGTCAAGGTATTGCAGTTACACCTCTACAGATTGTTACAGCAATGAGTGCTATTGTCCGAAAAGGTATCAGAATTGAGCCAAGGATAATAAAAGAAATTGTTGACAATGATGATAAAGTTATCAAGCAATATAAGAGTAATGAGATCAGGACTTTGTCCGAAGATACTGCTGAAAAAATGCGAGAATTATTAATAGCAGTTGTTGAGGATAAAGAAGGAACAGGTAGAGCAACTAAGATACCTGGTTATGTTATTGGCGGTAAGACAGGTACAGCTGACAAAGTAGAGAATGGAAGATACAGTAGTAATGTTATATCATCATTTTTAGGTTTTTATCCTGCTGAAAAGCCACGTATATTAGAATTTGTCCTTTACGATAGCCCACAAACCGCACATTTTGCTAGTATGACAGCTGTACCCGTTTTTAAAAATATAGCTAGTGACATCATCAAATATCTCCATATACCACCATCACAACCAGAAGAGCTTTTGGATAAAGTTAAAAGAAAAAAATTAGAAAACCAATAAAATTAATCTTTCCAAAAAGTCGGTTTGGGGTTAATATATTAAAAGAGTTTGAAGATATTTTATAAAATAGATTAGAAGGTTTTTAAGAGTGTTGCCTAAAGTTATAGTTTATATAAAAGACTATTGTCCTTATTGTACAAAAGCAAAAAATTTACTAAAGAAAAAAGGTGTTGCTTTTGAGGAAATTGATATTACTCATGATACAAAATTAAGAGAATATGTTTTTAAAGAATCAGGTCAAATGACTGTACCACAAATTTTTATTAATGATAAATCAGTTGGTGGTTGTGATGATTTGTATGCACTTAATGCAATAGGTGAATTGGACAAAATTTTGCAACCAGTAGTTATTGCACCTTTAGATGCTTAGACAAATGATACTTGGTTTGTTAATAAATTATAAAACAGCCTTGGATTGTTTTGACATAAGACATTAGTAGATATATAATGAGCTATCTGTATTAAATTATAATTAAAATACTTTGACCTTTAATATAATTAGGAGAAAAAAATGGAAAATAGACAGTACGAGGCATTATGTATCTTACATCCGCACCTCGACGAAGAAGCAGTTACAACAGCTATTACTAAGTTTGAAGATACAATCAAAAATCTTGGCGGTTCTATCGAAAAATTAGAAAAGCAAGGAAGAAAAAAACTAGCTTACACAGTTAAAAAAGTAGATAATGGATATTTCTTTTTAAGCTATTTTAATCTTGGTCCAAATAAGATCACTGATTTAAAAGAAACATGTAGATTATCAGAACCAATGTTAAGACACTTTATCGCAAGAAAAGTAGGTTAATTTACTTGGGTCTAAATTATGTAGTTTTGATGGGAGAAGTAATTAGTCTTCCAGAAAAAAAACATACCCCTGAAGGTCAACCTGTAGCTAGTTTTAATATGTCATTCAACTCTTCTTCGGATGAAAGTAATGACAGTAAACAAGGAGTCATAAAAGTATCTGCCTCAAAAAAATTGGCAGATAAGCTTATGAACGAAGTAGTGAAGGGTTTGACTATTTTGGTTGAAGGAAAACTTCATACCAGAACTATTGAAAATCGTCTAGGACAAAAACAAAAAATACCATTCATTCAAGCAAGTAAGATAGAAATTATAAGAAGTAACTCTTCTAAAGTATCAATACCAATCAATGATTATAAAGATGATTTAATAATCAAAAATCCTGAAGATGATGAAATACCTTTCTAAATATTAATATATTTATCTTAGTTAAAATACAATGAAAAAAATATTCTTTTATCTAAAAGTATCTCTGATTGTATCCATCTTGAATGCTTATCCCACACAAGCAAAAGCTTTAGACGCAAAGATTTTAACTAAAAATAATACTTTAGAAATAATATTTGGTAAAAATAATATCAAAAAAAGTATTTTTGCTCATCAATTATCTCAAGCAGACAACAGAAAATTTGATATTGGTGATGTCGGTAAAGATATTTTTACTGATATTGTTGCCATTAAAGAGTTTAAACAAAATGGTGTCAAGCAATGTTTGGTCATTACAGAAACAAAAAATGATTTGTTTAGTTGTCATGTTTGTGCTCCTATTGTTGGTATTGCCTTACTCGCAAAACATAATAATAAATGGATAATAAAAGATAATCATCAATATGTTGGAAAAATTGGTACTTTTGGTAATGCTCCCAATCCTAAATTAATAAAAGTTGGTAGGGATAATTATGGTTTATTCTTTGAAAGCTTTTATACAGGTATGGGAATGGCGAGTTCACAAGTATATATAATTGCTAAAACTAATAAAGATTATAAAATAGTTTTAACAGACTTTGATTTTTCACAAGACAATAAAGGAAGTTGTGGTGAGGATATAAAAGTCGAATGTTATAAATACCTTTCTAAAGTTGATTATTTAAAAAATGCCAAAAGTGTAACTAATTTTTTGCCAATAAATATTACAACTTCTGGAAAAAGATATAATAAAAAAGATCTATTAGAAAAATTTAGTTTAACCAAAAAATATGT
>JACMQJ010000547.1 GCA_014377055.1 Candidatus Sericytochromatia bacterium | reverse complement strand
ATTTTATTTATTATCAGAACTAAAAAATCTTTTATTTATAGTAAACCGGGGAAAGCTTTGATAATCACTAGTGCTATTGCTTTTGTCATTACAGTTATTTTACCTATATCGCCCTTAGCAGATTCTTTAAGTTTAGGAATTTTACATACTCAGCAAATCATTGCTATTGCCTTAATTTTGCTGTTATATGTTATTACAGCAGATTGATTAAAGATTTTATTTTTTAAATTGCAGGATCGTAAAATTATAAAAACTAATGTTTAACTAAAGTTTATTATTTTATCTAATTTTTTTATTTTTTACGGATTATGGTAATAAGTAAGATTATTCTTTTATCATTGCGCTTTCAAATATAATCAATGTCCAAACTTTCAGCAGAAGAAAAATTTATTGATGTTTCCGATTACGGAAGAGCAATAGCAATAGCTTGTGCTCAGAAATTAAAACATACTAAAGTAACTGCCATTCATATCACCTTATTGTTTGCTGTTTGTGGCTTGATAGCCGTGTATAGTATTTTGAATGGACACTATATTGCCGCTGGTTTTTTTCTGGTTTTAAAGTCAATTATTGATGCAGTTGATGGAGAGTTGGCGCGTGCAAAACAAACACCTTCTTATATAGGTCGATATTTAGATTCGGTGTTTGATAACATATTAAATTTTTTATTTTTCATGTCTATCTGTTATGTTACACAATCGGCATGGTGGTTGAGTATACTGGCATACGCCTGTATGCAATTACAAGGTACTTTGTATAATTACTATTATGTTATTTTGCGAACAAATACTGCTGGAGGAGACACTACCAGTAAAATTTTTGAAACTAAACGGCCATTAGCACTATTAGGTGAAAATCAAAAAGTGGTTAATGTTTTATTTATTATGTATCTAATATTGTACGGGATATATGATAAGCTGATATATGCTATAGATAGAAAAGCGCATAAGATTATTTTATTTCCAAATTGGTTTATGACAATGATTTCTATTTATGGATTAGGATTTCAATTATTAATTATGGCAATTATGTTAGCATTCGGATTGATTGATTTAATTATACCATTTTTTATCGGCTATACTTCCTTTATGGCCCTATTTATAGGCATTAGAAAGCTATTATAAATTTTAATTTTATTTTATTTTTTCTCAATTATTCATTGTATATTGGTTATAAAATAGTATCAATTATAATAATTAGTGTCAGCAAGAAAACTCCAATTTCTTCGTTATACTCGCCTTAAAAATGGTTATTTGCAACACTTCGACTGCGCTCAGTGCAAGCAAGCAAACTCCCATTATTTAATCCTTCGCAAGCCTCGAACTTGTAGATTTCTTATCAGACAAAGCGTTTTCTTGCAAGCACTAATTAGTCATTTAGATAAAAGCATGGATTATTTAGTATATTTGAATTTAACTTAATCTTTTTTTTAAAAAAATTTATTTCAATTAATGGTGTTATCAAAGAACTACATAAATTTATTTAAGCCATATGCTCTATATATTTATTTTCTTTTTTTATCAAATAATTATTTAATTTCTCAAGATCGACGTGAGATTGATTCACTTGATAAAACACTATCTACCATACATATTGATAGTATTAAAATACAAACATTAAATATGTTAGCT
>JACMQJ010000096.1 GCA_014377055.1 Candidatus Sericytochromatia bacterium | reverse complement strand
ACTTAGTATTGCTTACAACTCAAATGATGAAGCCTTTATTTCTCATATTGAGGATATTATCCCTAAAGGAATTATATTTTATGGGCCTCCTGGAACAGGTAAAACTTTATTTGCCAAAGGTATAGCAGAGGCTATTAATGCTACTGTATATATAATTAGTGGTCCAGAACTAAAATCTAAATGGGTTGGTGAAGGTGAAGCAAATATTAGAAGACTTTTTGCCAGAGCAAGGGCAACTGCCCCCTCAGTAATTGTTTTTGATGAATTTGATTCAGTTGCACCAGCAAGAACAAGTGGTGCTCATGATGGAGCTATGGAATCCAGCCATTCTATGGTTAATCAGCTATTAACCGAAATGGATGGCTTTAGAAAAGAAGAACTGGTATTTGTCATAGGAACAACTAATTTTCCACAGGCTCTTGATCCTGCTTTGTTACGTCCAGGTCGCTTTGAATATCAGATTGAAATCCCTTTTCCTGAATGGGAAGATAGAAAAGCAATATTAAATCTATATAATCTTAAACACCGTACAGAACTAAGTAAGGAAAATATTGAAACCCTTACCTCATGGACAGAAAGACTTTTTGAAAATAGTTCCAGATATACAGGAGATCATTTGGATGCACTTATCAGAAGTTTAAAAAGATACCTGATTAATAAAAAACTGGTAAAACTTGATGATGAAGAATTTAATACCTGGCTCAAGTTACAAACAAAAACACATACTTTAACTAATGATGAAGAAAAAGTAATTGCTATACATGAAGCAGGTCACACAATGATGTACAGAAAGTATAACCGCTTAGATGAAGTTAAAAAAGTAACAATTGAAAGTGGTATAACAGATGTTTTGGGAATGGTAGAAATTAATATTAAAGAGAATCATAATTTTTATACTGAAAATGATTTACGTTCTAATATTGCTATTGCTCTGGGTGGTTATGTAGCCGAAAAGATTATTTTTACTCAGGTTTCAACAGGCTCATATAATGATTTAAGCAGTGCAACTAAGATAGCTGAAGATATGGTTGTTTTTTATGGAATGGGAAACTTAAATGTACCCAGAAATTATGGGGATCAGGAAGGAAAAGTAAATCCTTTTTTTAATAACCTTATTTCTCCTCAGATTGATGCTATTCTTCTGGAAATCAAAGAAGAAGTAATAAATTACCTTAATGAAAATAAATCGTTACTTCAACTATTTGCGGACTTATTAATACAGAAGAGAACACTTAATCCTGATGAAATTAAAGAAATTTTAGGAAAGCAGGTTTAAAATGTTTAGTATTCAGAGAGGCTATTATTATAAATTTAAAAAAAATTTCAATGATCTCTTATTATTGGTTCAATCTCAGAAAAAACATAATTTTACAATAGATTTCTATCAGGATATAGAACCAGATAGCTTTTGGATATATATTAAAGAAAATGTTGGATACTTAGTAATTCCACAATTTACGCTCCAGACTAAAAAAAGCTTACCTACAGATGCTAAAGAAATAAGCCTAAATAATTTAATACTTAGTACTATTTCATTAGTTGAAGATGAAAATAGAACAATTTCAAAAAGTATTATTGTAAAAACTTCAGATGTACAGATATTTAGTGAAATAATTCAGGGTCATTATTCTTTGCAAAAAGGAGAAGTCTTTTATTGTAAAATCCCAAATAAATCTATGAGTACATGGAATCCTTTTAGTTTTAATCCCAAAATAGAGAAAGAGATATGGTTTATAAAAATAGTAAATCCTTCATTATGGTTTTTACTTTCAAAATCAGATTTTGATGAAAATTACAAAATATATAATCAATATAAAATGAAAAATAATAATTATCATCCTAGCTTATATATTGAATATGGCAGTAAGTTAAAAGATAAGGAATTTGAGAATAAATTGAATTTTAAGGAAGGGATTCTTTTACTAAATACTGATGGCACACCTGAAACTTATGATCCAGCATGGCAAGGGATATCAGATATTATAGAAGTTGATTTTCCTGATTCTCAAATTTTAGAACCAGTTAATGATTTAAAAATAACAATCAAGCCAAAATTTTATATCGATCAAAGAAATATTAATGCTTCTTTATGGAAAGTAGAAAAACTTGATCAACTTAAAAAAATATTGCTTAATGAAAGTCATGCAAACTTAGATGGTTTTAAAGCATGGTATTCTAACGAGCAAGTATATATTTATGCTCTACCACAAGCCAATACGGGTCTAAAAAGTATTTTTAATGATGCTTTTGAAAAATATATTTGCTTAGAAAAAAGAGTTTTCTTTCCTTATGAAAAGGCTCTAATTCCAAGATTACCTGAATCGAACATTTTAAAAAATTATCAGGCGAGAGGAAATGATTTTCTTCTATTTGATGACAATGAACAAATAAATGTTATTAAATTTTCAATGAAATCTATGAAAAAATTATCAGAATTTATTGAATATTTTATTGAAAGTAAGTTAAATACTTTTACAGATTTTCAATCTCAATGGCATTTTAATTTTACAGATCTAAAAAAAAAACCTTTGATTATTGAGATGCAACTAAACTCATCTAAGGATATTGTTTACAAAAAAAATAATCAATTAGTAAATGATTCTGTTAATAAGGCAAAAATACCAGTTTATAGAGACGAAAATGTAATTAATAAATCAGAAATATTAAGTCAGATAAGAGAAATTGATAGTCAACTCGCTGAAGATATATATAATTCAGAGTTATGGAAAAATAGATCAGAACTTAGCTTTAAAATAAATAATGACCTATCAGCAATAATTGCTAGTTTTACTTCATTAATTCTTAAAGATGATACATCTGGTTTTTTTGAAGCTATTAAAGATTCATATTCTAAAGAGCTATCATCATTTTTTGAGGAAGATATTGAATTAACTGAAGAAAATAAAGGTGAGATTTTAAATAATATTAGGAAATCAGTTAAATATAAATATATAGAAATTAATTTTTCACTGGAATTATTCTTTTCTGTAAAATTTAAAAATCAAAATGTCTATTCTTCTTGTATAGAATTAATGAGAAAAGGATATCATAATAGCAATAGAAAGTTTTATGAATTTGAAGATTTAAAGATTGACAATAATGGATCTGATTTAGAAAATTCAGGTAAAACTGATCTTAAAGTTATTAAAGAAGATATTAATAATTTGATAAAAAAGTCGGCTTT
>JACMQJ010000546.1 GCA_014377055.1 Candidatus Sericytochromatia bacterium | reverse complement strand
TAACTTCGCTCCATGTGCTCTAAAAAAAGACAAAGCTTTTATTGATCGAAAATATGATATTGTTTTTATTGCTTCTAATTTTGTGAGGAAAATTAAAAACCCAGACCTTGCTTATAAACTTTTTGAAAAATTTCCTGAGTCAAATAAAATAGCAATAGGTAAGAATAGTGATTATTTCAGTGAGATAACAAATACAGTTACAATGGGTTTAATTACGCAAAAAGAGATTGCTGAAATTCTTTCTGAAACTAAATTATTGATTATTCCCTCTCATTTTGACTCATCACCAAGTGTAATGTCAGAGGCTGTATTAAATGGGTGCAATATACTTTTGTCAAAAAGTGTAGGGTGGCATGAAATGATGAACAATAGATGTGTAGTACAGGACTTCCAAAATCATGATGAATGGGTATCTAAAATTGAATATCTTATTGATAATGAAATTGAAAACAATGAATTCCTTGATATAATTAATAATTCCAAACAAGAAATTTATAATTTAATTGATAGACTAGCTAAATAATACACTAAGTGAAAATTTATGGTAAAAACTTCTATGAATAATATAAACATATTGTATTTAGTTGACAAATCTGTATATCTTACAAAAATGTCAAGAGGTAGATTTCATGCAATGAAAGCCCTTGGAGAAATCACTAATGTGGTTTATTGGGGGCCAGGCTGGGATGATTTCGATGCTCAACTATCTTTATCAAAAAATATTGAAAAACTAGAAATTCAAATTAGCTATATTATCTGTTATAAAGCAGCAGAAATAAAACAAATTAATGAAGTTGGTATTCCTATATGCATCACTTACAATGAAATGTATGATAAAACTAGTGTTCTTGATGAAATTAATGTAATCAAACCTAGTCTTATAATTTGTCATCATGAAAATGATATGGTTAACTTTCAAAAAAATGCCTTTAAGCATATTAATTTTTTAACGACTTTTAAGCATATTCCACATTGCGCAGACAAATCTATATTTTATAATAAAAATTTAGATAGAGAAATTGATATTTTACTGTGTGGCGTAATAAGTAAAAGATATAATAAAAAAGAAAGGTTAATAAAACTAATTCAACTCCCCCTAATTATTATGGGCGTTCTGTTTCCTTTCTCATATGGTTCTTATGACTTTAAAGCTAACTTGATTACTTTTATTAATATTATAATTAAAGGATATGCACCAAAACACTACCCATTAAGAGATCGATTTATTAAGGTTTTCGAATTAATTCCTGAAAAATATAAATGTGTTATCTATAAACATCCAGGATATAGTAAAGGTGATGCACATACCGATATTCATCCTAAAGAGTTCTCAGATGCAATTAATAGCGCTAAAATTTGTTTAACATGTAATTCAAAGCATAAATATCGATTGGCAAAAATGGTCGAAATCCCTGCTTGTGGATCTGCACTAGCTTCTGATATTCCAAATCAAGATGAAGAATCATTCAATGATTTGATAATTAAAATTGACTTTAAAATGACTAATAAGCAAATAGCCGAAAAATTAGTTTATTACTTAGAACATAAAGATGAATTAGCTAGAATAGCCAATAACGGATATAAATGGGTTCAAAAATATACGCAACAATACTATGCAGAGCAACTATTAAGTAATTTAAAACAGTTAGAGAATAAAAACGTAAAGATTTTTGTACTATCCGAAGATTTAAAAACCCTTCAAAATAAATGGATTTGTGATGTTTTAAAGGATGAATTTCTTGAATATTCAAATTTAAATTTTGTTGAAAACCCTAAAGACGCTGACATCATTTGGTTATTAGCACCCTGGGCGCATAGTAAAATAAATAAAATATACCTTGAGGAGAAATTCGTAATAACAACTACGCATCATATTGATAAAATGAAGTATCCCAAAAACAAAAATTATTATAAATATATAGATAGTATTACAAATAGATATCACACAATTTGCCCCAAAAGTTATTCGGACTTAAGAAGTATCACCCAAAAAGAAATAGTTGTCTCTAATTTCTGGATTAATAAAAAGAACTTTTATAAAATAGATGACAAAAAGGGTTTAAGGATTAAATATAATATTCCGGAAAATGCATTAATTATCGGCAGCTTTCAAAAAGATACAGAAGGAAAAGGTAATCACAAGCCAAAATTATCTAAAGGACCTGATATTTTTATAGAAATTATAAAAGATCTTAAAAAAACTAATAACCGTGATTTGTTTGTTGTTTTAACCGGGTGGAGAAGAACGTACATAATAAATAAGTTAAATGAACTGAAAATAAATTATGTATATCATGAACTTGTAGATACGACTGTATTGAATGAATTATATAATTGTTTAGACTTATACATAGTGTCATCTCGTGTTGAAGGCGGCCCAAGGGCTATTTTGGAAGCAAGTGTAGCAAAAACACCTATTATTTCAACAAATGTTGGTATTTCTGAACTAGTTTTACATGAAGAAAGTATTTATGATATGAATAACCTACTATCCTACAGATTAGCAGTAGCTAATATTGATTCTGCTTACGAAAAAGCTTGTGAGTATTCGATTGACAATTACATGAATACATTTATTAAAAAAGTATTTTACGAAATAAAATGAAATTATATAGGAAAACATTACCTTCACTAAAATGGGTATTTAAAGGATTAACTTTTAAAGGTTATTTATCATTAGCATTATATGTAATTTTAGGATTTTTTCAAGGGGTTAGCATACTAATACTTATTCCCATGTTATCAATTACGGGAATTGCTGATTCAGAAGTTGCTAATGAAAATAAACTAATTCAAAATGCTAAATATTATCTTGATTATTTTAATTTAACCATAAGTTTTAGAAATGTACTTATCATATTTGTTTGTATTATTCTATTGTATTCGTTAATAACTTATTCAAGCAAAATACTTAATAGTAAACTAGTTCAGGGTTTTGCAAGTAAACTAAGAAAAGAATTACATCATTCATATATTGAAACGGAATGGATAAACATTTCAAAAATAAAAAGTTCAGATTTATTAGGGTTAATATCAAGAGAAACCATTAGAATAGCAACAGCGCTTACCGTTTTAACGGAATTAATTGGAACAATAATACTATTAATTTTTCAAATAGGTATAGCGTTTCTTATTTCACCAGAGATTACTTTTTGTGTAATTGGTTCTTCTCTTTTTTTAGGGATATTAATTCGTAAATTACTGTTTTCTTCACTTCAAAATGGCATAAGAAGTATAAGTTATTCTGAGACGCTGCAAAGCAATTTAATTGGATATTTTCAAAACTTCAAATTAGCAAAAAGTCAAAATTTAAATAGCAAACAGAAAATACTATTAGAACAACTTTCTGATGACATCTATAATAATCGAGTTCAATTTGAGAAAGACAGAGCAAAACTTAGTTTGATAACTGATATCGGGTCTGCCATATTCCTTTCTGTGTTTCTATATTTTGGATTCGTAGTATATTCTAAATCTATCCTAGATCTAATTTTATTGATTGTAATATTTTCTAGAATAGCTCCTGGAGTCCAATCAAGTCTAAGAAATACACAAACCTTATTTAATCTTATGCCAATCATTGATGAGATTAGAAATAAAATTCAAGATTTCAAAAATAATAAAGAAGATATTGGTAATAAAGAGATACACAAATATAAACTTAATAAGCAAATTGAAATAAGTGCCATTTACTTTAAATACAAGGATAAGGATCTAATATTAGAAAATGTATCATTAACTATTAAGAAGAATTCTGTTATTGCTATTACTGGAGAGTCTGGCTCAGGAAAAACAACGCTTGTTGATATTATTACAGGCTTATTAAAACCTACATCTGGCAATATAATGATAGATGGAAAAAGCTTAAAAGAGATTGGATATAATAACTGGAGAAGTAATATAGCATACATGACTCAAGAGCCTATATTATTTAATGATACCATAAGAAATAATATATTGTGGTCCAATCCACAGGCTACTGAAGAGGATATTTGGAACGCTTTAGATTTTGCGAATGTAAAAGAATATGTGGCTAGTCTAGATTTAGGGATTGATACGTATGTAGGCGATAGAGGAACCCGGTTTTCAGGAGGTCAAAGACAAAGAATCGCATTAGCAAGGACTCTAGTAAGAAAACCAACTTTACTTATTTTAGACGAAGCAACCAATGAACTAGACGAAAACAACGAATATGAGATTATCGAAAATTT
>JACMQJ010000095.1 GCA_014377055.1 Candidatus Sericytochromatia bacterium | reverse complement strand
TTTTCTATTCCTACACTTTTAAAAATGTTATTATTTTAACTTTAGATATATTTTTTACAAATATGGATACATAATGAACAAAAAAATAGCAATGGTTACAGGAATTACAGGTCAAGATGGAGCATATCTTGCAGAGCTTCTTTTAAGTAAAAATTATATTGTACATGGTATAAAAAGAAGAAGTTCATCACTTAATACAGAAAGAATAGACTATCTTTATGAAGACAGACATGAGGAAAATGTGAATTTATTTTTACATTATGGTGATATGACTGATGGCTCAAATCTAATAGATTTAGTGCAAAAAATACAGCCTGACGAAATATATAATCTTGCAGCTATGAGCCATGTACAAGTAAGCTTTGAAATGCCTGAATATACTGGTAATACTGATGGGTTGGGAGTGCTTAGATTATTAGAAGCAATTAGAATTTTAGGCTTAGGGAATAAAACCAAATTTTATCAAGCTTCAACTTCAGAGCTATATGGTTTGGTACAAGAAGTGCCACAAAGTGAAAAAACACCTTTTTATCCTAGAAGCCCTTATGCAGTTGCAAAACAATATGCTTATTGGATGACTGTTAATTATAGAGAAGCTTATGATATGTTTGCTTGTAATGGTATTTTATTTAACCATGAAAGCCCTCTTAGAGGAGAAACATTTGTCACCAGAAAAATAACAAGAGCAGTTGCAAAAATAGTATTAGGTCTACAAGATAAATTATATTTGGGAAATTTAAATTCCAAAAGAGATTGGGGACATGCTAAAGATTATGTCGAAGCAATGTATCTTATGTTGCAACAAGATAAAGCTGATGATTATGTTATAGCAACAGGTGTCACAACTGAGATTAGAGATTTTGTTCGTTTATCATTCAAAGAAGTTGGTATTAGCATTGAGTTTAAAGGAAGTGGAATCAATGAGATCGGTTTTATCAATTTAATTGATTATGCTGTTTTAGAAAAGTTAGGAATCAATTCTGAGCATCTAAAAATAAACGATGAAGTTATTTTGATAGATCCAAGATACTTTAGACCAACAGAAGTAGAATTATTAATCGGTGATCCAACAAAGGCAAAAAAACAACTAGGATGGCAACCTAAATATGATTTGGAATCACTCACAAAAGAAATGGTAAATGCTGATATAGAGATAATGAAAAAAGAAAAATATCTAAAAGATGGTAATTACAGAATTCTAAATAATTTTGAATAAATAATATGAATAAGGACTCTAAAATATATATTGCTGGACATAGTGGCTTAGTTGGTTCTGCTTTATTAAGAAAACTACAATCTCAAGGCTTTAATAATATAATCACCAAAAATCATAGTGAATTAGATTTAATTGAGCAAAATGAAGTAAAAAACTTCTTTGCGATAGAAAAGCCTGAGTATGTATTTTTAGCAGCGGCAAAAGTAGGTGGTATAAAGGCAAATGATACTTATAGAGGTGAATTTATTTATGCTAATACACAAATTCAAAATAATATTATTCATTATTCATATCTAAATAATGTCAAGAAGTTACTTTTTTTAGGAAGTAGTTGTATTTATCCTAAAAATTGTCCACAACCAATTAAAGAAGAATATTTGCTAACAAGTAATCTTGAATATACCAATGAACCTTATGCTATAGCTAAAATTGCTGGTATCAAAATGTGTGAAAATTATAATATTCAATATGGAACAAATTTTATTTGTGTAATGCCAACAAATTTGTATGGTACAAATGACAGTTATGATTTAGAAAATTCTCATGTATTACCTGCTCTAATTAGAAAGATTCATCTAGCCAAATTACTTTCTGAAAATAGATTAACTGAGATAAATAATAATCTACAAGTTGAATCGTATGAGAAAGCAAAAATTATTTTAGACAAATATGGTATTTCAAAAGATAGTGTTGCGATATGGGGTACAGGTTTACCAAGGCGTGAGTTTTTGCATAGTGATGATTTAG
>JACMQJ010000001.1 GCA_014377055.1 Candidatus Sericytochromatia bacterium | reverse complement strand
TGACGCTAGTGAACATGATTTCAAAACAGTTTTTGGTGATGAGCATGATCCAAACAAAAAAATGTTTAATATTGGTCAACCTTTAGATATGGATACACCTGTGTGCTTAGATCTTGATAGATTCATTGAAAGAAGTAATGGTATTTTTGGTAAGTCAGGTACAGGTAAGTCATTTTTAACCCGTTTAGCATTATGTGGCATTATTCATAGACAAGCTGCTGTTAACTTAATTTTTGATATGCACAATGAATATGGTTGGCAAGCACGTAGTGAAAATAAAGGTGAAGTAACTGTTAAAGGTTTAAAACAACTTTTCCCTAATGATGTAGTTGTTTTTACACTTGATGGAGAGTCAACTCGTAGAAGAGGTATTTCTGATGCCCATGAAATGTTTATTGCACTCAATCAAATAGAAATAGAGGATTTGGCACTACTAAAAAATGAATTAAATCTATCAGAAGCTAGTATTGAATCAGCAATAATTCTACGTGAAGCTTACGGTATGAATTGGCTAAAATCATTCACAGATATGTCCACAGTTGAGATTGATGAGTTTGTCGAAAATGGCAAAGGTCATGGAGGTGCGTTAAAAGCATTACAAAGAAAATTAATGAAAATACTTGATTTAAAGTATGTTAGAAGTGTTAGTGTTCATGATTCTATTAATTCTATTCTTAAATATATTGAATCAGGAAAAAATGTAATTCTTGAATTTGGTTCACAAAATAATTTATTGAGTTATATGCTTGCCACTAATATCATTACCCGACGTATTCACAAAAAATATGTTGAAGTATCTGAAGCATACAATGCAGATCCTATCAACCATAAACCACCCAAAAAATTAGTAATAACAATAGAAGAAGCACACAAATTTTTGGACCCATCAATCGCAAAGCAAACTATTTTTGGTATTATTGCCAGAGAAATGAGAAAATATTTTGTTACTTTATTAATAGTTGATCAAAGACCGTCTGGTATTGATAATGAGATACTTTCTCAGATAGGTACTAGGATCACAGCATTACTTAATGATGATAAAGATATTGATGCTGTTTTTACAGGTGTTAGTGGTGGCAGTACTCTCAAAACTGTACTTTCACAAATGGATCCAAAGCAACAAGCCTTAATACTTGGTTATGCTGTACCAATGCCAGTTGTTGTAAAAACAAGAAGTTACAACGCTGAGTTTTATAAAGCAATGGGCTATCTTGAAATAAATGAAGAAAACAAAGCAGAGATAATTAAAAAAGGATCTAAAGCTGAAAGTGAACTTTTCCCTGTTTAAAAGTTAGTATTTAATAGTGGTATTTGAGATGCGTTTTGTACTCGTAAGAAAAATTAGTAAATAATTTTTCTTAGTGTTTCAGTGTCACCTAACTCTTTTAGGCAATTTATAATTTTTTCTATAATTTGCCTATCTTTTTTAATATTTAAGCATTTGGAAAATAAATCTAATGATTTTTTATACTCGTTCTCAGAATAATAAATATCTCCTAAGTCACTCAAAGCCTGATAATTTAAGCTATCCATCTCTAATATTTTTTTTGCTAAATTAGAAACTAAAATTTTATCCTCTTTATGTTTATTGATTAATGCTAATTTATGTTTAATATTTTCATTTTGATAGAGCTTTTTAGCAATAAAATTAGTATCATAAAGGGGTGAAGAATCCATTATAGTCATCCATTTACGATTAATTGATTCTTCTAAAGTGTAATCAGTTTTTATTTCTAAACTTATTAAATCATTTAGATTTTTAGAATTAAATAAATCATCTTTAAAAGCTTGTATATACATTTTGTAAGCTTCAGATAATTGCCCTAGTTCCTCACATAAGTTGCCTAGAATATTTTTTGTAATACTTGAAGTCATTAATTTGTCAGCTAAAGTGTAATAATATTCTGCTTGAGTATTATCTTTTTGTATTCTTTTAATATTACCCATTTCAAAATAAAATTTCCAAAGATATATATTTTTAATTGATTCAATTAGATTATTATCAATATCGGAAGAAAAAACATTTTCTAATTCAATCTGAAATCGTGTATAAATTTCTTTAATAAAAACGCCTTTAAGATCATCCAAATTAAAAACTTCTATATTAATTATTTCAATAGATTTGATAATAAATATCTCAGCTTTTTCTAATAAATTTAATTCTAATAATGTATTCAGATAATTAATTTTTAAAGGTAGATGTTTTGGGAATTCTTTGACAACGTTTTTTAGGTAATAAAATAAAGTGTTATAGTCTTTTTCATTGTATAACGTGATGGCAAATATATTAACTATCTCGGCTGAATTATTATTTAAAGGAAATATTTTCTTAACTTTGGTTAAAACGCTTTTATCAAGAGTCATTATTGCTTGCGTATAATAAACATTTAGTTTTTGTTCCTCAGAATAATTCATAAAAGGATTATTATTTTTAACTTTATTTTGGTATATTTTTATTATATGTAAATAAAAATCTTGATTAAATTTTTCAGTTGAATACTCTTCAATAAATTTGCCACCATTGTTAACTATTTCTTCTCTTTTATGATCATTTTCTAAATAAAAGTCTATTAAATTTTCTAAGTTATGTTCATTATAAGTAACAAAATTATAATTAGGTTTTAGATAATATTCTGATTCAAGGTTTTCTTCTTCTAAGAATAATAAGCTCTTTGCTTTTAATGTTTCAAAAACTCTTGCATTAATCTCGCTACGTACACTTCGATTAAATATAATTTTACTCTCCGATAGAGTTTTTTGATATTCATCACCATATATTCCAGACGTTATCAAAACATTATATTTTTCTGATAACTTGGCTATTCTATATAGATATTTACTTCTTTCGGTTTGAACATTTTGATTGATATTACCAATAAATAAAATGTCATATTTTTTGATAAGGTTAATATTAGTATAATTTGGTATTCTTAGAGAGAATAAAGGAAAATAGCTTAAATTATTAAAATTGTATTTTTTAAAAGCATTGATACCTTTTTGATCGGTGATGATATGATCAAATTGTCTAATTGAAGCATGTAAATTAATAAAATTAATATTCCAATCTCCAACACAGCAGATACTAAAAATATCTGTATTTTCAATTCCTATTGGTACAAAATAATATTCAGGATGCCAAAAAACAATTATATTTGCTTTGAATTTGTCAGGAGCTAAATTGAGAATATCTGAAAAATATATATAAGAAGAGTTTAATATTTTTATAATTTCTATATTTCCTAAAATATCTAAAGATATAAATTTAATCTCTTGATTGTAAATAGTTATAATTTTAAACACTTGTATATTCAATCTCTATTTTCTTGCCAAATTAATTTTTTGTTCTTTTTTGTTTTATCAAAGTCATTACAATTTTTTAATTTTTTATAGCTTATTTTATTTTTACCAACTGAGCATATTATATTCTTATTTTGGTCATATAATTTGCCTTCTTTTCCACAACATGGGGATGAGAAAAAATAAACATTTTTGCCCTTATACTCAAACTTTGTAATTGATTCAGGTGAATCTTTAACAGGTTCAGTATTTAATTTATTAATGTATTTATCAAGCCATTCAGGGTTTTTGTCATATTTTATAATTAATGATGTTGGTAGAGAGTTAGTTTTTTTACTTTGAGTTGAAGATAATTTTGAGCAAGAAAAGGCAACAAAGATTGATATTGTTATGAATAAACAAATTTGCCTAATAATCACTTTTTTAATCTCTAAAAAATACCTATAATTTAATAGACGAAAATAAAACAAAAAAGTTT
>JACMQJ010000545.1 GCA_014377055.1 Candidatus Sericytochromatia bacterium | reverse complement strand
TAGAGATGTTCGTTTATCTATTTTGATATTAAAATAGATAAAACTGTTAATTATATTATTTGGTTTTGATATGTAATAAAGGTATGGGATAGGATATGTCTGATTTGTCTAATTCAAAAAAAATTGGCTCTTTGCTAAAACCATCTTTAAATTGGTTATTAATTTTTTTGCCAATAACTATTATTATGGAATTAATACATTTTGAAAACCATACAATCATCTTTATTTTTTCATGCCTATCAATACTACCATTAGCAGGCTGGCTTGGTAAGGCAACAGAACATATTGCCGAAAAAACTAGTGAAGGAATAGGTGGTTTACTTAATGCAACCTTTGGTAATGCCGCTGAACTAATTATAGCTTTGTTAGCCATGCAAAAAGGTCTCCACGGTGTTGTTAAAGCATCTATCACAGGATCAATAATAGGTAATTTATTACTTGTATCAGGAGCAGCATTTATTGCTGGTGGATTTAAATTTAAAGTACAAAAGTTTAATAAGCTTGCCTCAAGATCTCAAGCTACAATGTTATTATTAGCTTCTATTGCCTTAATTATGCCAGCTGTCTTTCATTATGTTGGTGGCTCTTCAATAGCAAAAGAAAATGGAATAAGCTTAGAAATATCAATTGTTTTGATCATTAGTTATGCTTTGAGTCTATGGTTTAATTTGCACACTCACAAAAAACTATTTTCTAACTCAGAAGAAGCAATAGAAACTGATAAAAAACATCAAGAATGGAGTTTAACAAAATCAATAGTAATACTTATTGTAGCTACTGGTTTGATTGCTTGGGTCAGTGAGATTTTAGTCGGTTCTATCGAAGTCGCTGCAAAATCCTTTGGTATGACAAGTATTTTTGTTGGTGTAATAGTTGTTGCAATAGTTGGAAATGCAGCCGAACACAGCACCGCTATTATGGTCGCTATGAAAAATAGAATGGATTTAAGCTTAAGCATTGCTGTTGGTAGTAGTGTTCAAATTGCTTTGTTTGTTGCTCCTGTTTTGGTTTTTGCTAGTTATTTTATTGGTCCTAATCCATTAAATTTAGTTTTTAGCCCTGCTGAGATTATTGCTATTACATTATCGGTAATAATTAGTAGTCAAATATCAGGAGACGGCGAGTCAAACTGGCTTGAAGGTGTGCAATTATTAGCCGTTTATATTATATTTGCTATTATTTTTTATTATTTGCCAGAAAATACAATTGTCATTAAATAAAGCTTAAAATCTAATTGTTTTAGCTAGATTTATATCTGTAACGGTATAAAAAATATTTCCTTCATCGCCTTGTGATACTTCAATCAAATCTGCTTCAAACTCATGAACCTTTCTAATTAATGATGTCATTATTCCTCTTGGTTGTACTTTTGGTAAGCCATGATCTGAACTAATCATTACTAAAAGTTTTTCATCTATTTCTTCATAATCAAGGAGTATTGAAAAGAATATTTTTTCCTCTTTGCCAAGTTTGATGTCAACCTCTACCACTTCTTCTATTTTAGGTTCAATTTCTTCGATTTTTTCAGTAATTATTTCTACTTTACTAATAGGCTTCTCTTTTTTATCTTCTTTTAGAGATAAAGTTTTATTATTATTTAGAATGTCTTTTAGACCAGCTTTTAAACTAATTTCAGTAGGAATAGACCTAGGTTCTTCTTTTATTTTTTCTGGGATAGGTTGGATAGGTTTTAATATTTTTACTTTTGGAATTGACTTATTATCAGATTTAGAATCAAATTTCCAAACTTTTAATAACTCGTGTGAGATACTCGAAACAATTAATTTATTATTAGGGCTAATTTCTACTGAATATATTTCATCAAAATAACCTGCTAAGGTTTCAATAATAGATTTTGTTTCTGTATCCCAAACCCTAACAGTTTTATCAACACTACATGAAAAAATATACTTTTGATCATTGCTATACTTAACCGAATTAACATTGCCGTGATGTCCTATTAGAGAGTCAATTAACTCACCTGATTCGAGATCCCATATTCTAATTGTTTTATCAGCACTGGCTGAGATCAATTTTTTACTATCAAGACTAAAATCAATGGCATTAACATTACCATTATGTCCACTGAGAGTTTTTATTTGTTCTCCTGAAATTACATCCCAAATTTTAATAGTTTTGTCAAAGCTTGAAGAAGCAATAGTTTTACCATCGGGGCTAAATTTTACGGAGCTAATAAACTCTGTATGACCAATAAAACTTTTTATTTCTTTTGTTGTTGATATATTCCAGATTTTAATATTACCATCTGCACTTGATGAAACTAAATATTTACCATCATTACTAGACGAGATAGATTTTATCGAATCCTTATGACCTGATAATGTTTTAATCAATTTACCATTTTCTGTATTCCATATTTTAATTGACTTATCAGAGCTTCCAGAAACAATATTGGTTGTATTTGGTATCATTGTTAATGCCATTACAGAACCATCATGACCATTTAAGGTTTTTGATTCGTTGCCTGTTAACATATTCCATATTTTAATCGACTTATCAAAACTTCCAGAAACCAAATACTTATTATCAGAGCTAAAAGTTATTGCACTAATATATCCATGATGCTTAAGCTCATATATTTCTTTAACTTCAACATCAGAGATAATTTCTTCATCATGATAGATAGTTTCTTTTTCAGGTATTACAATTTCTAAATTATGATCATGTATTTTTTCTGCTTCTAATTCCTTATATACTTCTTCAGTGATTATAGGTTCTTCTTGAGTAGGTACTTCAATAATTTCTTTTTCAGTTATTACTTCTTCCTTAACTAACTTTTCAGAAACTAGAGATTTTATAAATTTTAAAATCCTAATATTTTTATCAAAACTACCTGTTGCTAAATATCTACCATTAGGGCTAAAAGTAAGTGCATAATTTTCTTCTGAGTTACCTGTAATTGTTTTTATTTCTATACCAGTTTTTGCATTCCAGACTTTAATAGTTCGATCAGAGCTTGCAGTTACAAGATAATTTCCATCAGGACTAAATACAACTGTATTAATCCAATCAGTGTGACCAGTAATTGTTTTTATTTCTTCACCTAGATTACTATCCCAGATTTTGATGGTTTTATCAGAGCTAACAGAAGCTATATATTTGCCATCAGGACTAT
>JACMQJ010000094.1 GCA_014377055.1 Candidatus Sericytochromatia bacterium | reverse complement strand
CAGAGCAATCCTTAAATGTTGGATCTACCAATATTGATTTTTCTGAAGGACAAGTTGCAGCATCAACAGAGTTTACCCATTTAGCTCTTAATGGTTCTCGTAATGCTTTTTTTGCTGTAGCTGAGTTCGCTATTAATCCTGCACCGACTGCTCCAGCTACAACTCCTGCACAAGGTTCTCCAACAACCCCAACAGCACCAACAAAAACATACTATACAAGAAATGGTGAGTTTCATCTTGATAAGAATGGATATATTAGAAATCAAGATGGGCTATTTTTAATGGGTTTAAATCAACCTGTCAGCAACACTGTTCCGTCAGCTTTGAGTATATCTTTAACAAGTGGAAACCCAGAAGCAGCAATGGCTCTTTTGATTAATAATCAAAACTTAAATGTAACCGTAAATGCGGCTAATGGTGGTTCACTACAGCATTCATACATTAATGATCTTGATAATCTTAAGTTTTCTAAGTATGGATCACAAACCTTTGATTATATTGGTACTGTAACTATAGTAAACGAGCAAGCAGTTAATGGTGCAGCAACTAGTGGTGCAAATGTAAGAATAGCTGGTAACTCATTAGAAGCATCAAATGTTCAATTACCTTCAACACTTGTAGAGTTATCATTGGCACAAAAGATTTATTCTGCACTCACAAAAGTAATACAGGTTGATCAACAAAAACTCGATAACATATTAGCTCTCATAAGATAAAGAAGAATCTTCGTACCTCAGGATGACAAGTTTGAAGTTAAATTTGTCACTCTAAGGTACGAAGAGTTTCAAAATTAACGCTAAAAAATTTTTAAATTATAATAAAGTTAATTTATTGCTTAGTTTTTTACACAAGGAATAAATTTAAATAAAAAGCATCTTTAATTAGGTGCTTTTTTAATATCTAGTTTTTTTAAGTAAACAAAAATAAAAATTATATTGAAATTATGATATGATTAATTGTGATTTGTATCTTAACAAATAAATGTTTATAACTCCTATCGGAAAGGAATAAGTAGATAACGTAATGGCTGCAACAGCTCTGATTACAGATGATTCTCCAACTATACGCAATATGATCGCATTTACTCTCAAGGCTATAGGATTAAATACTGTAGAAGCTGTGGATGGTCAAGAAGCATTAAATAAGCTTGAAGCGGGAAATATTGATATTTTAATAGTTGATCTTAATATGCCCAAAATTAATGGTTTAGAATTAATAGGAATACTAAGAAAAAATCCTAAATTTAAAAAACTTCCAATGATCATGGTAACTACCGAAACTGATAAAAAAAAGGGTATGACTGCTGGTGCAAATGAATATCTAATCAAACCTTTTAAACCTCAAGAACTACAAGCCATTGTAAAAAATTATATAACAATCAAAGCTCCATAAAAATATTATCTTTATAATAAAAAATAGTTAAAAACTCTATGATTTGCACTATAATTAGTAATGTTTATGTTATTATTATTTGGCTTAAACCTAAGTTAACTTATCCTTATGTTAAATATAATAAAGTGATAGCAAGAATTGAGTCATTGTTGACTATAACAAGTTAAATCAAGTAGCGAATTTTTTAGATAGAGGTGCAGTTAGGATGATGACGAACGATAAAAGCAAATTAAGCAAAATATCCAATCTTACATTAGTTTCAATACTTGCTTTTGGTGTTATAACATCTGCTTCTGGATGTGGTAGAAAAACCCCTCCTACAGTATCATCTGCCTCAGCTTCACCTGATGCTGGAACACCAGTTCCCACAGAAGTCCCAGGCTCAAGTGATGGTGTTACCTCTGACTTACCACAAGCTCCAACAGATGTACCTGAACCATTACCAGCACCAACCCAACCAGTTAGTGCGGGACAAGTTATGGCAATTAGAGCTATAGGCAAAACAACCGCTTATATATTACCTGTTGGTGGTGTAAAAGGTACTTATGTTAATATTGAAGTAACATGGCAACCTGTTACTGGTGCAAAAGAATATTGGTTGTACAGAGATAATTTACCACCAAAGGAACAAGCTGCAAAAACAACGGCTTACAAAGTAGTCGCTGCAGAAGGATTGATCAGTACATTATTCTATGATGGTATCCAACCACCTACATTTTCTGGTGGTAATATATGGGAAAAAATTAAAAAAGGATTCAATGCAGTTACAATAAAACCTGGTGTTGAATATAAATACAAAGTTTTTGCTGCTGATGCTAATGGTAACGTTATTGGTGAGTCTGATTCTGCTGCAACTGTTCCATTACCTCCAATTGCTGCACCAACAAATATTAAAGTTTCTGAATCAGAAAGTTTAAAACCTTTATTCCAATGGGAAGCAACACCTGGCTTACCACCTGACGGATATTATGTATCTGTACATCCACCAGTTAATTTTGGTAAAGATGCTATACCTCAAGGAACAAATTATGGTTTGGCTTATTGGTCTACATTTAGAACAGAACAAACAAAAGTAGCTCGTTATGGTTCACAATCGGATAATGTTGCCGCTTACCCAGGTACATTACCATTTGATGTCAATTTTCCTCTTAAAACAGGCAATAGATATAGTGTTAGTGTTACTTCTGTTAAAACAGATAGTAATGACATGAGAACAGCAAGAGCTATATCTAAAGGTTGGAGTGTATCAAATATATTTATTACTGGTGTTCAACAGCCAACTAGTCCTATAGCCAGCTCAACTCCTGCAGCATCTTCTACAACTCCTAAAGAAAGTGTTTTTAGTAAAGTAAAAAGATGGTTAGGTTTTT
>JACMQJ010000544.1 GCA_014377055.1 Candidatus Sericytochromatia bacterium | reverse complement strand
GTACAAAAGCAATCAGGTGCAAATGTTGTTGATGTAATTGATGGATTAAATGCTCAGTTTGATAAAATGAAAGAGATATTACCACCTGGTATGACAGTTGCTGTTTCATTTGATACTTCTAAATTTATTAAGGAATCAAAAGATGCTGCTATAGATGAGCTAGTTGTAGGTGCAATATTAGCTGTTAGTGTTATATTTATCTTTTTAAGAACTATTGGTGGTACATTAATTGCTGCAACTGCTATACCATCATCGGTTATATCAACTTTTACTTTGATGTATGTCATGAATTTTAGCTTAAACATGATGAGTTTAATGGCTCTGTCACTGGTTGTAGGTATTTTGGTTGATGATGCGGTTGTTGATTTAGAAAATATTTATCGTAAAATGGAGCTTGGTGAAGATCCTTATTCAGCAGCTATTAATGCCACTAATGAAATAGGACTCGCTGTAGTAGCGACTACTTTATCAATTGTTGCTGTATTTATACCTGTCGGATTTATGAGTGGTATTATTGGACAATTTTTTAAGCAGTTTGGTTTAACAGTTGCTTTTGCTGTATTAGTTTCATTACTAGTAGCTAGAACTCTGACCCCAATGCTTGCAGCATATTTTTTGAGACCTCCAAAACACAAACATGACGAAGATGAAATTAAAGGAATAGCAGCAACTTATCAAAAAATATTAGCCTATGCCTTAAAACATAGAGTTATTAGTATTATTGTCGTAGTTATTGTTTTTGCTGGTAGTATTCCGCTGGCAATATTATTACCAAAAGGTTTTGTACCAAAAAATGATCGGGATGAGTTTTCTATAGCTGTTCAAATGGCTTCTGGAAGTACTCTTAATCAAACCGCTTCTGTTTTAAACGAGATTGCCAAACGAGTAAGTACAGACAAAATAATCAAAGAAACATTGGTTACAGCAGGTAATCAAAGTGGTAAAACTGACGTTGGTAGTGTCGCTGTGACACTGCATAGTAAAAAAGAAGGAAGAAAAGATAGTCAATTTGTTATTCAGGATAGATTACGTAAACTTGTACATAATATTCCTGGAGCATTGATCAGCTTTAAAGAAATGCGTGCAGTCGATGATGGTAGTGGTAATTATTCAATGAATTTATCTCTAACAGGTGAAGATCTTGACGAGTTACAAGGAATTGCGGATAAAATAGTTGCAAAACTTCATTCGTTACCGATAGTAACAGATACAAATACATCCGCTGGTACTCCGCAAACTGAAATAAATATTAATATAGATCATAACAAAGCTGCCTTGTTGGGTGTTGCTGCCAATTCAATTGCTTCAACTCTCAGGACAGCTACTTTTGGCGATACACCTTCAAAGATGCACGTTGGTAATACCGATGTAAATATTAGAGTTAGACTTGAAGATGCTGATAGATACAATCTTAACAGGATAAAAAATTTAAATATTCCTACTGATAAAGGTGGAGTTGTTCCTTTGGAAGCAATTTCTTCAATCAAATTTAGTAATGGTCCTACAGCTATTAATCGTTATGATAGACAAAGACAAATACTAGTTTATGCAAATACTCTCAGTGGTGTATCTACAAGTGATTTGATTAATCCAGTGGAAAAATATTTAAAAGAAATGAAATTACCAGCTAATGTTAAATATACTTTTAAGGGTGATGCTGAAAATATGCAAGAAGCATTTGGCAATCTTCTAACAGCTTTATTCTTAGCTGTAGTATTTATCTATATTATTTTAGCAACACAGTTTGAAAACTTTGCCCATCCTTTTACAATTATGATGGCTTTACCTTTATCTTTTGTTGGAGCATTCTTAGGTTTATTTATCACCAATGATGACTTAAGTATGATGTCAATGATTGGTATTGTTATGCTGATGGGACTGGTAACAAAAAATTCAATCTTGCTTGTTGATTATACTATTACATTAAGAAAAACAGGTATGGAAAGAAATAAGGCATTATTAAAAGCAGGGCCTGTAAGATTTAGACCAATCGTTATGACAACTGTTGCAATGATTGCTGGTATGACTCCGACAGCTCTCAGATTAACACCTGGCTCTGAGGGTAGAGCTCCTCTAGCTGTTGCTGTCATTGGTGGTTTGATTACTTCGGCAATGTTATCTTTAATAATAATACCTGTTTTTTATACTTTGATGGATGATTTTATTGGTTGGCTTGGTAGAGTTTCACATATCAAAATAAATCAACAACCTAACAATGAGATTGATGATCTTGATCCTATTGAATCTGATAATGAATCAATTCATGATGAATCAGATTATGAAAATGAGCTAGTTAATTTAAGAGTTGAAGAGATTAAGAAACCTGAGATAAGTGTGATTTCTTCCAAAAAATAATTGTTTACGATATGATGATTGGGTTGGACGTATTTGATTAGTCAGGTACATCCAACCCTTCTTTTATTATTCTGGATCTGGGTGAATAGCTTTTAATTTTGATGAAATAATTCTATTCCTACTTCTGCGCATAGAATTAAAATCGGGCATATCAGAATGTTCATATTTTGGTAAATATTTTTCTGGATTATAATAAACCAAAGGATTTATAGATTCTTCAATACAATGACCTTTTCTCATACGATAAAAATGTTTGATCTCTTTATGATCTACATTCATAAAACTAAACTTTTCTTTTATTTCGGTTAATGGCACCAAATCATATATTTGCTTGCTTAACATAGAATTTTTATCTTTTTCTGATTTGTTGGTAATACGTTGTAATTTACAGATATAGTTGTAACCCCAAGCTCCATCTCTTACAGGTACTCTATCTATTACCTCAAAATGTATATGAGGATAACTTGCCAATCCTGAAACACCTGTCATTCCTACTATATCTGATTGTTTGACTACTTGATTTAGTTTTACCAATACTTTTTGCAAATGTCCATATAAAGTACATAATCCATTTGGATGTTGTATAACAATATAATTACCATAACGCATATTACGCTTAGTTTTTACAAATTTGACAACTCCATTATCAACAGCCAAAACTTTTGTACCAACTTTTGCCTTAATATCTATTCCTGTGTGACCTGCTCTATAATATCCATAAAACCCATACCCATGACCAAAAGAGTTAGATACAGTTCCTTCTACAGGTCTGACCCATCTAATTTGCTGACTAGATTCAGATGTTGCACTACTAAAAAAAACTATTGATGAGATAACAAAAGCAGAATAAAATTTTAAGTCCATTTTTAACATTATTTATAAAAAATAATTTCCTTGAAAAATAAAATATGTAATAGAGTTTTTATTGTATTATAATTTTGCTCACAAAAATGATAGTTTTACATAAATTTAACTTCATTTATAAATAACTCAAAGATTAAAAGCTAGCATATAATAGACTCATAAAAATAAAATATATCAAACAATAGAATAATTATTATAAATAAATTTTTTTATTGAAATTATTTAGATAAAATAATTGTATTGAATGAATGCTAGGAGGAAATTATGGAAGATTTAAAGCAGTTGGTTAAAGATACTGTAGAAAAGAATAAAGTTGCTGTTTTTATGAAAGGTACACCTGATATGCCACAGTGTGGTTTTTCAGCTAGAGTTGCAGGTATACTTGAAGACTTGGATGTTAAATTTGCTTCAGTTAATATTTATGATGATCATCCAAATATTCTTAACAACTTAAGAGAAGTTTATGGATGGCCAACATCACCACAAGTTTTTATTGATGGAGAGCTAATTGGTGGTTGTGACATAACTATGGAAATGTACGAAAGCGGAGAATTACAAAAAAAGCTTGGTGTTAAAGCTTAGTAAAATACTAAGCTTTATATAAAGAAACGTTAAGAAAATTTTAAAGAGTTCTTGTATATAAAAAAACATTATGCTATTCTATGATTTGTAATATCCAGTTTAGAGAAATTTAATCAAAAGTATTACAAATCAAATATGGGGATGTGGCGAAATGGCAGACGCACCATCTTGAGGGGGTGGCGGAGAAATCCATGAGAGTTCAAGTCTCTCCATCCCCATATCTTGAAAAAATCAAATCAAAAATATTTTACCCAAACAATCAAAAAATATGATCTATTTTAAACTTGATGATAATATAGAATTAAAATCGTTAGAAAAGTATGATGCTGATGCACTTTTTCAATTAACCGAGCAAAATAGGACTTATTTAAGGCAATGGCTACCATGGCTAGATAATGTAAAAACAGTTGATGATACTCTTGATTTTATTAATGGAACTATTGAAAAATACAATGGGAATAAAGCTTTTGATTTAGGAATATGGTATAAAAACCAACTTGCAGGAACAATAGGCTTGCATGAGATAAAATGGGAAACAGAAGAAACAGCCATAGGATACTGGATTGGTCAATCGTTTCAAGGTTATGGGCTTATAACTAAAGCTTGTAAATTTGTCATAGATTACACATTTAAAGAATTTAATCTTAAAAAGATAATAATTAGATGTGGTGAGCATAATAACAAAAGCAGATCCATTCCAATTAGGCTTGGTTTAAAAGAAGTTGAGTGTTTAGAAAAAGCTGAATTATTATACGATCGATACGTTAACCTAATTGTTTATCAAATCACACATCAAGAGTATAAAAACTCAGAGATATTTAAAATATGAAAGTAGCAATCATAACAGGTGGTAGCAGGGGTATAGGTAAATCAATAGGACTTGAATTATTTAAATCATGCTATAAAGTTATTTTAGTTGCGAAAAATCTTGATAAGTTGCAAAAAATAAAGATAGATTTTCCTGAAATAGAAATATATCAATGTGATGTTAGCGATATTTTACAAGTAAAAGAAACAGTAAATAATATTTATCAAAAATTTTCTTCAATAGACCTATTAGTCAATAATGCAGGTATTTCTAAATTAACCTTACTTGAAAATGAAAATTATGATGATTGGCATCAACAAATAAATATCAATCTTTCAGGAACATATTATTTTTCAAGGGAAGTATTTTTAAAAATGATTCTTTCAAAGAATAGTTCAGGGCGAATTATTAATATTGCTTCTGTTTATGGATTGATTGGTGGTGAAGGTTATAGTGCTTATGGTGCTTCAAAGCATGGAGTAATCGGATTAACTAAATCTTTGGCTCTAGAAATGGCAAAATATAATATTACAGTTAATGCTATTTGTCCTGGATGGGTTGAAACTGATATGTTTGATAAAGATATGGAAGAATTATCTGATGCTTACAATATAGATAAAAATAGTATTATAGAAAATGAAAAATTATCTGTTCCTCTAAAAAATTTTACATCAAAAGAAGATATTTCTCAGTTAGTAGTTTATCTAGCCTCAGATGCTGCAAAAAATATCACTGGTCAAGCTATTAATATTTCTGGCGGTCTTGCCATATAAATGGAAGCTAATGAATATTATATGGAATTGGCAATACAACAAGCTGAAACAGCCTATAGTATTGGTGAAGTGCCTGTTGGTGGCTTAATTATATATAATAACCAAATAATTGCTACAGCCTATAATAAAAAAGAAATAAATAACAACTCGCTTGATCATGCGGAAATAATTTTAATTGGTGAAGCTTCAAAAAAGATTGATAGGTGGAGATTAACGGATTGTATTATGTACATTACATTAGAGCCATGTCCGATGTGTGCAGGTGCAATAATACAAAGTCGTATTTCTAAATTAGTTTTTGGAGCTAATAATAAAAAATATGGTTCTTTTGGCTCTGTCATAAATTTAGAAAATTATTATCCTGACGCAAAAAACTTAACCATAGAAAAAGGTGTCCTCCAAGATAAAATAAGTATAATGATGAAAAAATTTTTTCGTAATAAGTTAAAAACGTAATAGTTTATTTTCCTTAATTGAATTTTCTTAATATTTTTACATGGTAGAATAATTTTGTTTTAATCAATAATTTAAGAGGTAATAATAATGAAAAAATATAACGTAGCAGTACTTGGAGCGACTGGTATGGTTGGTCAAGAAATATTAAAAATACTAGATCAAAGAAATTTTCCTATTGAGTCAATAAAAATGACTGCTTCATCAAGATCAGCAGGAATAAAAATGCAATTTCAGAATAAAGAGTATACAGTAGAAGCGGCAACACCACAGGCATTTGTTGGCATAGATATTGTTCTTTCGTCAGCAGGAGCAAGTGTCAGTAGAGAATTAGCTCCATCAATAGTTGAGCAAGGTGCAATAATTATTGATAATACAAGTGCTTTTAGAATGCAAGATGATGTTCCTTTGGTCATTGCAGAAGTTAATGCACATGCTTTAAAAAATCATAAGGGTATTATTGCCAATCCAAATTGTTCAACTATGCAATTATTAATGGCTCTTAAGCCTTTACATGACTATTCACCTATTAAAAGAGTTTTGGTATCTACTTATCAGGCTGTTTCAGGAGCAGGAATTAAGGCAATTAATGAATTAATGGAACAAAGTAAATCTATCATTGACGGAACATATCAAAAATCTGAAAAAACAGTTTTACCTCAAGTAATTGGCTTTAATGTCATACCACATGGGGGCAATTTTTTGGAAAACGGTTATACAGAAGAAGAAATAAAAATGACGAATGAAACCAGAAAAATACTTGAAGTGCCTGACTTAGCTGTGGCTGCAACTTGTGTTAGAGTGCCTGTAGTTACAGGTCACTCAGAATCAGTAAATGTAGAGTTTTATAAGCCTTTATCTCCCGAAAAAGCAAGAGAGTTGATGTCTGCATTTGCAGGTGTTGTTGTTATTGATGATCCTGCTACTCATAGCTATCCTATGCCTAATCAATCAGCAGGTAAAGATGAAGTCTTTGTAGGTAGAGTAAGAAAAGACCTTTCTAATGACAATGCACTTAATATGTGGATTGTATCTGACAATATTAGAAAGGGAGCAGCTCTTAATGCAGTTCAGATTGCTGAAAAAATGATCGAAATGGGATTAATTTAACCACCATTCAGAGATATTCCATGTATTGCCGTTCACCATATTTGGTCTAAAATTGTTTAGACGATTAGAAACGGCAATACTTCTTACATAACTAAATAAAGGAATAATTGGTAACTCCTCTCTTAATAAGCTACTTACTTGCTTTTCTGAATCAACATTATTTACTTTATTTGAACTATTAAAAATATCGTTGATCTGAGGAGCATTAAATCTTGAATAGTTATGACCATAAGGAGGTAAGCTTTTTGCTCCCAAATAATCTTTTCTATCTTCTCCATTGATCGAACAATTTTTATTATAAATAGCAATATCATATTTAGTTGAATCAATTGTTTCTTTAGCAAAATCAGTATCATTCATAGATTTAATATTTAATTTAATACCAAGATAAGACAAATTTTCTTTCATATATTCAGCGATAGAGTTATGTATTTTTGAATCTGTAGTGATTAGATTAAGTTCAAGTGGCATATTATTTGAATTTTTTCTAACACCATCTTTATCGTCAATAATCCAACCCGAATTATCAAGAAGATATTGTGACATCTTCATATCATACAAATAAACATCTTTTAGCTTATTTTCATAAATTGATGAGTTGGGATGTGAATCTGACCATGTACTTTTTAGCTCAGGAAATTTTTCAGCAATTTTCTCTTTATTTATTGCATGTGCAATAGCTTTTCGGATATTCAAATCATTCAATATTTTACTTTCAGTATTAAATGCTAGCTCATCCATTGACATACTTGCTACATTGAGAGTATTAATATTTTTGATATTAGTTAGCATATTTTTTTGTTCTACACTGGCATTTTGAAAAAGTTGAATCTCTCCTTTTTCTATATCATTAACAACAGCTTTATTAAATTTGCCATAAGTATAAATAACTTGATCAATGTGTGGTCTTGGTCTATAGTATTTTTCATTCACATCAAGAGTTAATCTTTTACCAGGTTTCCAATCAACAAATTTAAAAGGTCCAGAGCCAATAGGGCTATAGTTGAATGGATGTTTTGAATCTATACTTAAAAGGGTTTTTGGTAAAAATCCATGTTTTGGTAAAATATAAGTAAATAATTTATTGTAGTCTGCATAATGTTCTTTAAAATATATTTTAACTGTTTTTGGATCAGTTGATTCTATTTTATAGATTTTTTGATAACCATCAATATTTTGATCGGGTGCTTTTTTAATATCAGGATTAGTGTAGCATTGCCATGTGAAAATTATATCTTCGGCTGTTACAGGAACACCATCATGCCAAAATGTCATTTCTTTTAATTTATAGGTAACTATCATATCTGAGCCATCTTGTATAACACCTTTATTCTCAAAAGTTGGAACTGTTACAGCTAGATCAGCATAAGAATCAAAATTATCATCAACTTTAACTAAACCAGAATAAACGAGGTTATAAATAGCTTTTGCTGATTCTGATTCATTAAATAATGGATCTAGTGATTTTGGTTCATCTTGGCTATATATTACTAATCTTCCACCATGAGGAAGTGAGGCATAAGTATTAGAATTGATAACACCACTTATTAAAGTAGCTAAAACTAATCCGAAAGAAATTTTTTTTATATTCATAAGTAATATTTGTGAATAAACTCCTGTAAGTAATGTCGTCTTTTCAATATTATAAGCTCTATTTTAATTCTAGTAAATATAATATAAACGTATAATATATTTACTTTTAAAAAAATAAAGGTAAAAAATAAAGATTTAGCTACAAATAATACAAATGAAATTCAAATAAAGAAACTAATAATTGTAAATATTAAAAAATTATTCATCTTTATTTGTGTAATCTGTGGCTAAAGTATCTTTATTTATAAAACATTTAGATTATATTAGTGATCAAAACAAATTATTGTTATAATTTGTTGAATGGAATTACCTTATTATATAAAAAAAACTATTGAAGATGAATTAAGCAATCATCATTTATCTGACATATCTAATGCCAGAAAAAGCTTGACTAATGATTATCGAAATAAAAAGGATCGTCCAGATCGGTTTATTAATTCAAAAGAAGAAATAGTGGCTTATCTTGCAGTCAGACTACCTGCAACTTATGCTGTTTTTGCATCTATTATCAAAAAAGTTGCTCCTTTTATAGATACAAATGATTTTACCAGTTTGTTAGATTTGGGTTCTGGATCTGGTACTGTGATGTATGCCATGATTGATTTTTTCCTTGAACTAAATAATATTACATTAATAGAAAGAGATAAATTTTTAATAGAAAAAGGTAAAAGTATTTCTAATAACTCAGATTACCAGCAATTAAAACAGGCAAACTGGATCTGTCAAGATTTAAAAAATATTTCTAATATAAAAAAGCATCATGTAGTTACATCATCCTATGTACTAAATGAAATTGAAAATAATAAAAAAGAAGCTTTTATTAATGAGGCTTGGGATAAAACTGAAAAAATGTTTATTTTGGTGGAGCCAGGAACGCCACAAGGGTTTAACAACATTAAAAATGCTCGAAGCCAAATTATAGATCTTGGTGGAAAAATTATTGCTCCTTGTCCTAGTCAAAATATTTGTCCAATAATAGAAAATGATTGGTGTCATTTTTCTCAAAGAGTACAAAGAACAAAATATCAGCGATTACTAAAAGAAGGAACTGAATCTTATGAAGATGAAAAATTTTCATATATAGTATCTCTAAAAGATTATTCAGTTAGTAAAGATGATTTGTCCAGAATTATAAGACATCCTCAAATACATAAAGGTCATATTGATTTAAAATTATGTACAGAAAAAGGTTTAAATGAGATAACAATTAGTAAAAAAGAGAACGAATTATACAAAAAAGCTAGAAAGATAGAATGGGGTGATTTATGGTAATCATTAAAACTAAATAATAATGTTATTTTTATAATATACTCTACCAAATTAAATATAAACTTTATTTTAAAAAACATGAAAAAAATTATACTTATTAGCCTATTTTTGATTAATGCAAATAATGCTCTTGCCAGTGATAATGTGGCAATTTTTAAAATATCTGTAGATCAAAATGAAAAAGAAATTTTAAGAGTTGAAAATATTCAGTTTCAAGATGGCAATTATTATGATCAACAAAAAATAGAAGCAAAAATAATCATTAAAAATAGTAAAAACAAAAAAATAAGATTAAAGACAAAAAGATTGATAGAAGGTAAGCTTGAAGCATCAGATTATAAGTGGGAAAATAGCTCTTTAAGTGTATATAAAACCCAAAATAAAACCAATCAAGTTGAATGGGACGTACAATTTAATCCAAAAGAGTCAAAAGAAATAATCTATAACTATTCTTCATTTATAAAAAGACCTTCTAGTATAATTTTATGATAATTTTATGAAAAAAACAATTTTTATATCTGCTGGTGAGGTCTCAGGAGATATACATGGAAGTTACCTGGCTAAAGAGCTATTTAAATTAAATCATAATTTAAATATTCTTGGATTTGGTAGTGTTGAAATGTCTAAAGTTGGAGTAGACATTTTGAATGATTTTGTAGCTTATAGTGGTGTTGGTCTAATTGAAAATATACCAGCACTATTTAAAGCAAATAAAAGTTATAAGATTGCAAAAAAGACCTTTTCAGAAAAAAAAATTGATTTATTAATACTGATAGATAATCAAGGATTTAATCTTAAACTTGCTGATTTAGCGAAAAAAAATAATATTTTGGTTTATTATTACATAGGGCCTCAAGAATGGATTTGGGGTTTTAAAAATGGTAAAAAAAGAATAATTAGCAAGATAGATAAGTTATTTTGTATTTTTCAAAAAGAGTATTTATTCTATCAAGATTATCCCCAAAAAGTAGAGTATATTGGTCATCCATTGCTTGATATAATCAAGAAAATAGATAAAAATGATGCTAAAAATTTAATTAATATTCCCAATAAAAAAATAGTTGGCTTAATGGCTGGTAGTAGAAAACATGAAATATCTAGTCTATTACCAATTTTTGTTGATACAGCAATTAAATTAAAAAGTGATAATATAGAAGCTATTATAATCACAAACGATAAATGGCAGACATATATAAAAACTAATTTTGATTTAAAAGGTTTAAAATTATTTTCAGGATCTTCTTGCGAATATATGCAAGCTTGTGATTTAATAATTGCTGCTTCAGGCACTGTAACTCTTGAAGCTGTT
>JACMQJ010000543.1 GCA_014377055.1 Candidatus Sericytochromatia bacterium | reverse complement strand
TTAATAAAGGTCAAAATAAACAAGCAAAAGATTTGATTAATCAACTTAAAATAAAATATCCAAATAATATTCACTCATATATTCAAGCTGGTAGTCTGGACATTACTATAGGAGATTACCAAGATGCAATAAAGATGTATCGACAAGCTTTAAAGATTAATTCAGATTATGGAGTTGCCAATAATGGTTTATCAATCGTTATCTATAACTTAATTAGAAATCAACAAAAAGAAATTAAGTTATTGGATCTTGATGTTAATGATTATTCCAAAATTGATATGGATAGTCTAAAAAAAGTCTTTATTAATTATGATGATCTAACCGATAAACAAAAAAAAATAGTTGCTTATTCTATTTATCATTTAAAAAATTATTTACCTATTTTGGCAGAAGTTAAATCTACACATTATCTAATTCCTTTATATGAAAAATCGACTGATTATAAGTTTGGTCAGGAATTTAAAAATCAAAGAAGCTTTGATAATAGATTATGGGATGATATAAGAGGACGTGGTGGAGTCAATAGTGCAACAGGTATCGAAGATTTACAAACATCAATTTACCTTGATTTTAATACATTAGCTCATGAGTTTGCACATCAAGTACATGGTTTTGCTTTTACAAAAAAACAAACTTCAAGAATACTTGAATTGTATAATAACGCACAAAAAAACAATTTATTTCTTGATTATTATGCTGGCTCAAATGAATATGAATATTTTGCACAAGGTGTTGAAGCATATACTTGTACACAAGGAAAATTAACCTTAAAATCAACAGCAAAAAATACTCGTGAATTGTTAAAAAATAAGGATAAAGCACTTTATGATTTTATTGAGGAAGTAATTAATAAAACTGATCTAAAAGAAAATCAATCTGATGCTTATATACGATCGGCTGATACGGCTTTTTATCAGAGCGATTATAAGACAGCAATTGATAACTACAATAAATCTCTAGCCCTTGCACCAGAAAGTTTTGATACATATTATTTATTAGCAAATACATATTATCAAGATGGTGATATAAAAGAAAGTATTTTTAATTATAAAAAAATAATAAAAAGTCAACAAGATGCCTATTACGCTTACTTTGGTTTAGCTAATGATTATTTAATTATGGGGAGGCTAGATCAAGCTAAAGAATACTATGAAAAAGGTTTAAAACTAGATAATACTAACTCATCTGCTTATGGGGAATTCGCTAGAGTACAAGTTGAGCTTGGCGATCAAAGATATGCTGAAAAATTAGCAAATAATTCTATAGACTTTGATAAAGATAGTGCTGTTGGTTTTTCTAGTCTATCACTAGTTAAAGCAAGTAAACTAGACTTTAATGAGGCAATTATTAATGCTGATAAGTCAATAAGTCTTGATCTAGGTAACAATCTATATAAGATAAGAAAAGCATATATACTTGCATACTCTGGTGCATCAATCAAAGCTTATTCTATTATTAAGGAAGTTACAGATAACTATGAAAAAAATGAAGCTGTCAGATATGAATATGATAAAGATAAAAAAAAATATCTGTATTATAATATCAAGGATATACCAACAAAAGCTGAATATTATTATACATTAGGATATATTAAGCAGTCAGAAGATAATATTGAGGAGGCTGTCAAATATTACCAAAAAAGTATTGATACATTACCATATTTTAACAAACCATATAAAAGATTACAAACACTAGTTGATAGTAATAAAGTTTCTAAAGAGCAAAAAGAATCCGTTAAAAATAGTATTATCAAGTTTAATTCAATTATTAAAGACTTGTAAAGTTAAAAAGTTTAAAGAGATATTATTCTTGCTAGATTTTTATTATATGAGGGCAAATTAAAAATGATCTTTAATGATTTTAAATCACTAAAAAAAAATTTAAAGAAAGATTTTTCCAAGTTAAAAAAGATTAAATTGGCTATTTTAGGTGATTGTTCTACTCAACTTATTAGCCAAGCTTTAAGAGGATATGGTTATGAATATGGAATTAGTCTTGAAATATTTGATGCAGACTTTGACCAAATAAAAATACAGGTTTTTGATACTAATTCAGACCTCTATAATTTCAAACCTGATTTTATTGTATTAATATTTTCCTCTGAAAAATTAATAAATAATTTTTATAAATCAGATGAAAAAGAAAATTTTGCTTCTAATAAAGTAGAAGAAATAAAAGTAATTTGGAATACTATTAACAACAATTTTAAATCTAATATCATTAATTTTAATTTTTATGAGATAAATGATTCTATCTTTGGTAATTTTTCTAACAAGTACGATAAATCATTTTTGTATCAAATTAGAAAAATTAATTTTAATTTTATGGATCTAGCAATTAGTTATAATAATGTATTTATTTTAGATATTTGCTCTTTACAAAACACTTTTGGTAGAAATTTCACTCATGATTATCGGCTCTATATATCTTATAAAATGGTTTTTAACATAGACTTTTTACCTATAATTGCAAAAAACATACTAGATATTATTATAACAATACAAGGTAACACAAAAAAATGCATTATTTTAGACTTAGATGACACATTATGGGGAGGAGTGATAGGAGATGATGGTATTAATGGTATACAAATAGGTGAACTGGGTGTAGGTAAAGTATTTTCAGATTTTCAATCTTGGTTAAAACAATTAAAAAATAGAGGTATCATTTTGGCTGTTTGTAGCAAAAATACAGAAGAAATAGCAAAAGAGCCTTTTAACTTACATCACGAAATGATACTAAAACTTGAAGATTTTGCTGTATTTATTGCAAATTGGGAAGATAAGCCAAATAATATAAAGAAAATTCAATCTATTTTAAATATAGGATTTGATTCTATTATTTTTATTGATGATAACCCTTTTGAAAGAAATATCGTTAAGACTATGATACCTGATATATGTGTACCCGATTTACCCACAGATCCATCTATGTACTTAGATTTTTTAAAAAGTTTAAACTTATTTGAAACAGTATCAATTTCTTTAGAGGATTATTTAAGAAATAAAAGTTATCAGAATGAGATAAAAAGAAATGATATGCAAAGTATTTTAGGGTCTATTAAAAATTACCTTAAAAATCTTGATATGGTTTGTATTAATAAGCCTTTTGAAGCTTTTTTTATACCAAGAATTGCACAATTAACCCAAAGATCAAATCAATTTAACTTAAGAACTATTAGATATGATCAAAAAGATATTGAGGTAATAATGCAATCAGATAAGTATTTTACTAAATATTTTACTTTAAATGATAAATTTGGTGATTATGGTCTTATTGGTCTTGTAATTCTTAAGAAAGATGAGCATCACTTATTTATTGATACATTAATAATGAGCTGTCGAGTCTTAAAAAGAACAATGGAAGAATTTATTTTTAACAACATCGTTTCTATAGCTAAAAAAAATAATTTAAATCAAATAATTGGCGAATATATACCAACAAACAAAAACTTAATAGTCAAAGACTTTTATAAAGATTTTGGCTTTGAACAAAAGAATAATTTATGGCTTTTGGATGTCAATAAATATATAATTAAGGAAACATTTGTAATATCAGAGTAAAAATGAACTTAGAACAAATACTAAAAAAAATAAATAACATATTTATTGATATTATAGATGATGAAAATATAAAATTAGATTATTCAACTACCTCTCAAGATATAGATGGATGGGAATCATTAACACATTTTCAGTTAATAATGGAAATTGAAAAACATTTTAAAATAAGGTTTAGTATTATAGAAATTCAAAGTTTTATGAATGTAGGCGATTTATGTAATGCCGTTTTCAAAAAAATAAATGATAATTAAAAATAATCAATAATTTTTCAAATATAATTATTGGTGTTGTAGATCTAAAATTTAACTTTTTAAGGTTCTAAAATATGCAATATTTAGAAGAAGATGAATATAATAAAAGCTGTCTTATAAATGACTCTCTTAGCGAGCCTATTAGCTTGGCTAGAATTTCAATTGTTTTAAAAACAATTTTTCAAAAAGAATTTGATAAAAATAATTTGATTATTAAAGAAATGTTCATACATTTGAAAGATAAAATAGAAAACATTAAATCTTATGAGCATGTAATAGAAATACTCAAAGAGTATGTAAACAATAATTATTTGTCTAATAAAGAACATATTTTAGATAAAATAAATAAATATGAGCAACAAGCAATTGAAAATAGAATAGTTTTTATACCAAATCATAGAGAAAATCCTAACTCCATATATTGGCCTAATCCTGATATTTATCAAGATTTTCCTTATGTAACTAAGCAAGAAATATTTAATAAAAATACTATAATTGGTACATCTGGAAGCTGTGTAGCTAGGGATTTAGGTCTAAAACTTTTTGAAAATGGTTTTAGTATGGTTTCACCAAAAGAAGCTTACACTGAAAATGATAATTACAATGTATCTTCGTCGTGGGGGATAATTTTTAATTCTGGGAGTTTAAAAAATGTTATTGAAAAAGCTTTTGGTACAATAAAAATACCAAAATTATTAAATTCGATGAAAAAAAATAGAAAAATTGCTTATTCAGATCCTTTTCGTAATGATATATTTTTTGATTCTATTCAGGAATATGAAGATGGTTATGAAAGACATACCTCATCTTTGAAAAATGACCTTTTATCAATAGAAATATGTATCATAATCTTAGAATCAAATGAAGTGTGGACTTTAAAAACAGATGATCAAATATTTGCTTCAAGATCGATTATTTTTAGAGGAGGCTCAGACTTATTTGAACCAAGAGTTTTAACTATTGAAGAAAACGTACAAAATTTACAAAAAATGCTTGATATATGGCTTAAACATAACCCAAAAATAAAAATTATAATTGGTGTTTCACCTATGGCACTTACACATACTTTTAGAGGTAATACACATCATATTGCTAATGCTACAGAGCATTCTAAAGCTGTTTTAAAATTAGCTGTTGAAGAATTTGTACAAAAAAATGACAATGTTTTTTATTTACCAGCCTACGAAATGGTTAAGTATTTTACAAAAGATGCTTGGCATCAAGATGGTAAAAGTCTTTCAGATAATAGTAAAGAGAATATCTATAAGCTTCTTATCAATAATTTTTATGCTAATAATACAAAAAATTATTAATTTATTTTTTATGTCTAATTAAATAAGCTTTGCTCTATTAAATACAGTGGTCAATTTAAAAAATTAAAATTTTGATAATTGGATATAAACCAACTATTATTTTATACAGAATAAGTTAAACATAAATATTGCAATAGATGTAATTTTAGATTAAAATATAAGTAAGATAAAGTTAATTTTAGGTTAATGTTAGTGATAAATATCCTAAGTTAAATCTTTATCTCATTTATATTATTTAAAGTAATTAAATAATCATAAAAAAAATGATTAATTAAACTTTATCTATATATAATCAGTAATTATAAATAAGTATTTTTTATTTTAAAGGGTTAACTTAAATGTCTAAATTTAATAGCGTAGATTACTATATGCTCGATGATTGGCTTACAGATGAAGAAAAAATGATTCGTCAAGCTGTAAGAAATTATGTTGATGAAAGTTTTATGCCTTTAATTGAAGAATGTTATATGAAAGGTGAGTTTCCTTTTCATCTAGTGCCAGGTTTAGCTGAATTAGGAGTTTTTGGTTCAAGTTTACAAGGTTACGGTTGTGCTGGTCTTAATAGTATGGCTTATGGTCTAATTTGCCAAGAGTTAGAAAGAGCTGACAGTGGTCTTAGAAGCTTTGTATCTGTACAATCATCATTGGTTATGTATCCAATTCATACATTTGGTTCAGAAGAGCAAAAAGAAAAGTGGTTACCTAAATTAGCCAAGGGTGAAGCTATAGGATGTTTTGGGCTTACAGAGCCTGATTTTGGTTCAAATCCAACTGGTATGATTACCAGAGCTAAAAAAGATGGTGATCACTATATTATAAATGGTGCAAAAATGTGGATAACTAATGGTACAGTTGCTGATGTTGCGGTTGTTTGGGCAAAAACAGAAGACGACGTTATAACTGCGTTTTTAGTTGAAAAAGGAACTCCTGGATTTTCTGCACCAGAAATAAAAAATAAGCATTCATTAAGAGCCTCTATCACTTCAGAATTAATTTTTCAAGATGTTAGGATTCCTGCTGAAAACATGCTACCAAAATCAAAGGGTTTAAAACATGCTCTTATGTGTCTTAACCAAGCCAGATATGGTATTACTTGGGGGGTAATTGGTGCTGCTATGGATTGTTATGAAACAGCATTAGACTATTCTAAAACTAGAATTCAATTTGACAAACCTATTGCATCATTTCAGATGGTACAAGAAAAACTTGTTTGGATGTTAAATGAAATAACCAAAGCTCAATTAATTTGCTTTAGATTGGGTAAATTAAAAGATGAAGGTAAAATAAGACCTGAACATGTCTCTATGGCAAAAATGAATAACGTAAAAATGGCAAGAGAAGTTGCAATGGTTGCCAGAGAAATACTTGGAGCAAATGGTGTAGCATCTGAATATCCTGTTATGAGACACATGAATAACATAGAGTCAGTGTTCACTTATGAAGGAACACATGATATACATATACTAACAGTAGGAAGAGATATCACTGGTATAAGTGCTTTTATCTAATACCTAAATAATTAAAGAGGTAATAAGTCAATTATCTCTTTGATTCTGAATCTTTCTGTTGATACAATTAAAACATTTCTAAGTCACCTATTTTTTATAATGATTTTGAAAGGTATATATACAAGTCATAATAACATATACCAAACTGGAGTATTCCTAAAAAATTGGATACAATTTTGAAAAGGATATGTTTTAAGTATGCAATATGCCCTTACAACCGTATATGTTACTATATTCCAGACTTAACTTAATGCCATTGAAACGTAGATCAACCCGAACAAAGTTTTAATTTTGCAAACCAATTTTGAGCAAGTATATAATGGAAAATACCGTATTTTAGGCTGATAATGTTATTAGTCATCAAAGAAATGAGAATTTATATTATATAGAGCTTTATGATAATTACAATAGAAGCAGTATCTCTGAAAATGTGTTCTTTAGGTTTAAAACTATATTTGGTGATAATGTTATATCAATTTATTAGATGTTTAGTGCATGACATGCCTCAATAATATATGGATACTGAATAAGAGAGATAATTTTTTCATTTGTAAGCTCATTAATAGTTTTAGATATATGTTCTTTTAATTTATCAATTTCTTCAAATATCTTCCATCCCATTTTGTCCTTGAACTCACGCCATACACTTTCAGCAGGATTTAATTCAGGACTATATGGCTCATTATTAATAAATTTTATATTATCAGGAAACTTATCAATAAAATGAGTTTTACTATTATCCATTAAAATGATATTTATCGTATCAGGATAATCTAAGGATAATTGGTCAATAAAATGTTGACAATTAATCTTGTTCATTCGATTGTATTCACAATAAAAACTCTCTCCAATTAAAACATCAAATGCTCCATAAAGCCAATAATATTCATACTTTGTTTGCATTAAATCAACTGGCTTGACTCCTTTTAAAGTTATTTTTCTTCTTTTAACCGTGATTAAACCAAATCTTGATTCATCAAAACTAAATAATCTAACTCTTTTTCTTTAACAAGAAGAGGTTCTAGTTTATCTTTAACGTTTTTTTAAAAGACTCTGCTTTCTCTTTATCTTTTTTTATATTAGTTGGTCTTGCTATTTTTAACTTAGCTTATATCTTACTGTATAGTGTACAAGACTATAATTTAAGTATAAATTACATTCTGTTTTTAACCATTCTTTTTATTTCTCCATAAGAACTAAAATCTTCTGGATTCGAAAGTCTGGATTTTAACTTCTCTAAATTATTTCCGTTTATTAATGCAGGTTCGAATATTTCTCTTTTTTTAACAAATAGAAGCTTTTCAAGACCACCATTTCTATATTTATTCAGCCATGATGATATTGTATTTCTATGTCTGTTTAATAATCCTACTATCTCATTTATTTCTGTTACTTTATTAGATTTTATTAATAATAAAGTATTTAATTTATCTTTTATATTTGAGTCTTTCTCATGTCTCATCAGACTCCTCAAATTATCTTCTGATTCTTCTACCAAAACTTTTAATATCATTTATCTAAACCAAATTAGTAATTACTCGACTATATTGCAACAGTATTTTTTTTGTTGTGTGAGAAAATATCAACAATAGCATTAAAAATATTTATTTTTTGTTTTTTAGCAGTATCAACAACTGTCCTAAAATAGGAGAAAATATCTTTCCCCTTTTGACTTCTAAAACCATTAGTAACTTTTCTGAATATAACACTTGGTCTTAGTGCTTGTTCAGATGAGTTATTTGTTGGTGGTACATCGTCATAATCTAAAAACATAAATAAAT
>JACMQJ010000093.1 GCA_014377055.1 Candidatus Sericytochromatia bacterium | reverse complement strand
TTGGAGTACTGGTATAAACAAGTTTTTTTATACCTAATTTTTGACAGGCATTAAGAATATTTTCTGTACCAATAACATTTGCGTTATAAAAATCATCATATTTGCCCCAAATACCAGCCTTAGCAGCAATATGAAAAACTACATCTGAGCCTCGCATTGCCTCTATTAATTTATCAGACTCATTCATATCACCAAGAATGTGCTTGACACTCATTGTTTTTAATTCGGGATAGTCACTCCTAGAATAACTTATTACTTCATATCCTCTAGCAAGTAATTGTTTAATAACAGCTTTACCTAAAAAGCCTCCTCCACCTGTTACAAATGCTCTCATTTTAATTTTTTTTCCGCCCAAACAGCTAATTTTTCTCTAAATATTTTGGCATTGTGCCTTATATCAACAGGGAATGAATCATGAAATAGAACTGTTTTAATATTTTTTGTATGCTCAAATTTAGCTGATATTTCTAATAATTCTTTTTTTAATGTATCCTTATTTGTATTTTTCATTTCAGGCTCTAATTCAATACAAATGATTGGTTCAATTTTATTATTTATTTTTACACCAACAAGCGCAGAACGATAAACTGAGGGATGTGTATTAAAAATTGATTCACAAGGTATAGTGTAAAGCGTATCTTTTTCAGTTATTATTCTATGAGCTTTACGACCACAAAACCAAACTCGACCTTGTGCATCAAAATAACCAAGATCTCCCATTCTATGCCTTATTTTACCTGAATCATTTATTTTTGCTAATTCATTTGACTTTGGTCGATTATAATAACTCTCTGTAACTGCTTTACCTTTTACAACCAACTCTCCAATTTGACCAACAGGTATTTTTAATAACTCACTCCATTCTTTGATCGGTTCATCAGTGATTGCGATTATCTCTAATTCAACACTATCAACTTTTGAGCCAACACACACACCTAGACCTTTTTCAGTTAGATACCTAGTTTCACTTAATATCTCATTACTACCAATTGAACAAATTGGTAAGCATTCTGTTGCACCATAAGGAGTAAAAATTTGGGCATCCTTACTTAGCATTTTCTTAAAACGCTCCATGGTATTTGCTGGTACGGGTGCTCCTGCTGATATTACTCTTTTTAGAGTAGGTAATTGTATATTATTTTTTACACCATAACGACTAAGTGTATTAATCAGAGCGGGTGAACCAAACATATTAGTTATACCAAATCTCTCAATGGCATAAATTAATTTTTTGGGATCTGCTTGAGCTGGTTTGGTAAAGTCCATTTCAGGAATAACTGTAGTCATGCCAAGAGCAGGATCAAACAAGGCAAATAGTGGAAAAGTTGGTAAATCTATTTCACCTGGTTGCATATCATAAATTTTTTTTAATGATTCTATTTGAGAAGCAAAATTACCATGATTATAAATTACACCTTTGGGAATACCTGTACTACCGCTGGTAAAAAGAATAGCTGCCATATCTCTTTCTAAAGTAAGAGCATTATTATAATTTTTACTACCTTGACTTTTAATGTCTTCAAGGGTTACACCATCCCAAAGAAATTTTTTACCAACAGTAACATTTTTTTTAATTGTATTTTTACCCCAGCCTAATAAAACTCTTGCTATATGAGCTTTTGGTATGCCAATAAATGCTTCTGGTTCAGCTTCAGCAATACAAGTTTTTAGGTTTTTGATACCCATACCAGGATCAATCAAAATAGGCACGATACCAGCTTTAAATAAGGCAAAAGTAAGGGCAAAAAATTCAAGAGTTGGTTTAACCATCAAGACAGTCCGACAACCTTTTTTTATACCAAATTTTTCTAAGCCACCAGCAATTATATTACTTTGTTCAATTAATTCCTTGAATGTATAACTAGTATAATTAACTTGGTCATTTTTATCTCTACTTTCAGGAAATAAAATTGCATGTTTATTTGGATGCGATTCTATAATTGTATCAAGAGCTGAAACAATATTTACATAATTTGCTGTTGTCATTTATTTAATTTATTTTCTTTGATTGGGTGTAAGGATAAAAATTTATTAATGTATTGAATAACTTCTTGGCTTGCATCTTCAAGTATATAATGACCACAATCATCAAACTTATGAACTTCTGCATCAGGAAAATATGTTAACCATTCATTTAAAAAATGCTTATCAAAAACAAAATCCTTCATACCCCAACACATTAATATTGGTAGATCTTTAAATTGTGAAAGTTTTTCTTGTACAGAAAGAATTAAATCAAAACTCTTATCACCTTCTTCAAGTGGAATATCTTGAACAAAACGTAAAGTGGCAATACGGTTTTCAATACTATTATAAGGGGCACAATAAGCATCCCTAAGCTCTTTTGACATCATTTTTCGAGTACATCCAACAATAGAAGCAGCTACACTAAAAGCGTTAAAATGCTTGATTAAATTAGCTCCAAATTCGGTATTTCTACATATTTTTAAGGCAAGTGGCAATTTTTTAGTTTGAGGTAAAAGAAAAGCAGCTGTATTTAGTAAAACAATTCTTTTGATAGATTTGGGATATCTACTAGCATAAGCCATACCTATCATACCACCCCAGTCATGGAGAACAAGAGTGATATTGTCATTGATTTTTAGATACTGTAATAACATTTCCAGATCATTGACTCTTTGTTCTAAAGAATAATCATAGTTATCATCAGAAGGCTTATCAGATAATCCACAGCCGATATGATCAGGAACAATACATCTATATGAACCTTTTAATGAATTA
>JACMQJ010000542.1 GCA_014377055.1 Candidatus Sericytochromatia bacterium | reverse complement strand
AATCCAAAACACAATTATTATCAATATCTATTTCAAATTTATCTACATATTTAGCTTCTTTAATTGCTTTTTCAATAAAATTAGGTCTTTTTCTAATTAAATCTAATCCAGCATTAGGATTAGCTATAACTTTTTGACTATTCAACATTTGCTTCATCAATAATGAAGCTTCATCAGTCATATCTTTTGGTACATCCATAACATTATGAGATGACATTAGTTGTTGCATCAATAAACCAGCCTCTGAAGAGTTTGGATCACTCAAAACATTTTGCATAGCATTTGGATCAAGGACAATTTTTCTTATCCCTTCTGAGGTAATATTTGTAACTTGCCCTACAAACTTATCAGCAGTTGTTTTTGGATCGGTATATTTTATATCTATAATAGATTCGGATGTACTTGGAATACTCATAATTACTTTATCTCTCTTAAATTTATCTGATATTTTTACCTAAAAAGATAAATTATTATAGCATTAATAAATTTAAGTTATACAGAAAAGTGTTATTTAGGAGACATTAAAATTTTAATGAACACTCTTATTTAAGAACAGAGATTAAAACAATTATAGATTTTAGTATTTTTCAAAGATTTTTTTGAAAAGACATTGAAATAACAAAATTTAAAAATTTTTCAAAGCGTATTTTTTCACTAGCCAAAATAGGGAAATTAATATTAACTTCTTCTTTCTGATTAACAATAATAAAGCTCAGATTATTGTTATAAACATTTAAACCTGTTCTTACTTGATTCTCTTTTCTATTGATATGAATAAATTGCATATTTTTGTACTTAATGCCAAAAAGATTTTGTGCCAATTCGGTGTAGCTTTCGATACCCTTATTTCTAAAAGCTTCAAGAGCTGATAACATATTACATATTTCAGAAATAGAAAATTTTACACTTGATTTTGCATCCCAATTAAACCTATCTGTATCAGGTAAAGCTGAAGCAACATCAAAAAATATACCATTACTAGATACTTGAACCTGTAAAGCCAATTTAGTAGTATAAAATTTTTGGGTTGCATAAGTTTTTGATTTTGTCTCTGTCATTGATATTTTTTACCTCATAATTAAAAATAATTGTAATATAATTATATCTAACTGTAAGCTATTCTGTCAAATCAAAGTTTATTTTTCTTACTTGATATCTAATATCTCTCTAACTTTTTTTACTAACTCATAATTGCTAAAAGGTTTTGGTAAAAAAAACAAACCTGCATTTATTACTTCTTCTTGAACTCTTGGATCATCAAGATAACCCGATATATACAATATTTTTGTGTTAGGCTGTCTATCCATGATACTTTCAACAACATCAATACCATTTATTTGCGGTAAAATTACATCGGCAATAATCATATCTATTTTTCCAGTATATTTTTCACATATTTTTTTGGCAACAGTTCCATGATGTGCAACAAGGGTTTTGTATCCTTTCATATCAAGAACCTCTCTGATAAGACCTCTTACACCATCTTCATCTTCAATTATTAAAATAGTTTCATCACCATTAACAATATCTGAATAGTTGTAGCTATTACTAGAAGTGACTAAACCTCTCTCTATACTTGGAAAAAATAGTTTAAATGTACTACCTGCATCAGGTTTACTATTAACAACAATATAACTATCCAAATTTTTGGTGGTATTCAAAACCGTTGATAAACCTAAACCTGTACTTTTATTATTCTTTTTTGTAGTAAAAAAAGGGTCAAAAATATTTTTTATTAATTCTTCATCCATTCCGTCACCTTCATCTCTGACACTTAAAACTATATAGTTACCAGGAGGTATTTTTGTTGTACCTGAATAAAAGTCGGTTAGGGTTAAGTAAGACGTATCAATAAATATTTTTCCACCTTTGATCATTGAATCTCTAGCATTTATAACTAGATTTATTATTATCTGCTCTATTTGACCAGGTTCAGCTTTGATTGGATCGAGATTAGATAATAAATCAAACTCTATATCTATATTTTCTCCTACAAGCTTTCATAGCATTAATTCTATATCTCTAACTGTAATATTTAGATACATAGCTTCAAATTTATTATCTTGTTTACGACTAAAAGTTAAGAGCTGATTTGTTAAAGCTATTGCTTTTTCGGAGGCTTTTTTTATTTCCAAAATTTCTTGATGTGTTTTTTCATCAAGCTCACGATACAAAAGTATTTGACTT
>JACMQJ010000541.1 GCA_014377055.1 Candidatus Sericytochromatia bacterium | reverse complement strand
TCATAATCCTTAGCATCAATTTTTCCTGTTGCAATTATTTTATTCCAAGTTGGTTTAAGAGTTGCTGGTACTGCATCAACTGAACTTTCAGGTTTTGTTGCTTGAACTGGTTTTGATGGTGCTGTAGCCTGTGTTGGTTTTGTTGTTGGAGTTACACCTGTAGTTGGATTAGCATCACTTTGTGTTGCATCTGGTGCTGTTGTATTTTCAGTAGGTGTTGTTGCTGGATCTTGTGAAGGTGTTTCTGTTCCGTCAGTAGTGGTTTCTGTTGGTTGGGTTGGTGTTGTAGGATTTGAAGCTTGTGATTGCATCTTTTTTACCTCATCATCATTACCTAAAGCACTTAGCATTTTTTTAATCTCTTCGGGATCAGATCCTGGATTATTCATCAAATTGGCAACATATACTTTTGCCTGAAAAAATGTTTCTGGTCCAAATTTACCATCAACTTTAGCATTTACTTTTTTTTGTAAATCAGATACATTTGTTACTCCAAAAGCTTCAACAACAGATTTAGTTGCTTTAGCACTTAGTAAAGGCATTTTAGTACCTGTAACATCTTTTCCATAAGCAGATTTTAATGCTCCTTTGGTTTGGGCATTATATCCAGGCCAGTTTAATAAAACAGGTTTAGCTGACGCTGAGGGTGCAACTTGATTATCTTGAGTTCCTGCATTTGAAGTTTCTGTAGGTGCTTCAGTTGGTGCTGAAGCAGTTAGATCGATATTTCCTTTATTAGCTTCTAGTTTTGTTTTTAGTTTTGATAAAAAAGTTTGCTCATTTTGATCTAGTTCTTCATCTTTACCTGTTGGTGCAGCTGCTTTAAGAAGATCTGTATAATCAGTAGGAGTTATTTTACCTTTGGCAACAATACTATCCAACGTCGATTTTAATGTATCAGGTACATCTCCTAAATCACTAAGGGCGTTTGTTTGTTGAGAAGTTGCTTCAGTAGTCGCTGCTGAAGTTGATGTATCGGCTTGTGTGGCTGAATCTGTTGATGCTTCTTGTGGATCAACAAATGGTATTACACCAGGTTTTGTGGTTGTTGTTGGCTGAGATGTAACTGGATTATTAGTTGCTACAGGTGCTTGTTGTTGAGTCGTTGGTCTTGGCTTAACTTTTCCACTAATTTGGCTATCAATAGATCCCATTGCATATTTAAAAAGATTAGTTACATCAGGATTAGCTTTTGTCCCATCAGATAATTTATCGAAGCTTGCTTGAATTTGTGTTTTTGCTTGATTTAATGATGCTTTATCTCCAGCTTTAATTGAACCCATAATAGTATTTACGTCACTCGAAAATTGTTTTAATGAACTATTATTGGTAATTCTTTGTTCAACAATTCCTTGAAGTGGAGTAAAATCTGGATCATTAATTGAGGCTAAAATAGTTTTTACTTTATTTAAATGTTCAATATCTTGATCTGATTCTCCTTTTAATTCTGGAGTATTTTCGGTTGTGCCGTCAGTAGTTGCATCATCAGGAGCTTGCTCTGGCTTTGATTGAGTAGTAGGTTTGACTGCAGGAGCAGTTGTTTGTGTCGTAGTTACGGGCTTAGATGCAACAGGAACGGAAGTTTTTGCTGGTGAGGTTATAGGAGTTTCAGATTGTTGAGTTTGTGTAGCAGTTTTTTCAACTGTAAGAGGCTCTTTTGTATTTTTTAACAATGCTTGGAGATTGGATAAAAAATTCTTTTCTTTACTATCCAATTCACTATCACTCCAATTAGGAGAAGCTGCGTGTAATAAATCCTTATATTCAGCTTGTGAGATTTTACCGTCAGACATAGCTTTATTCCACGCTTGTTTCATGGTTGGAGGTACTTCGCCAAGATCCTTTTCTTTAATTACATTTGGAGGAGTATTATTAATAAAGCTTAAACCTTCAACTGGGACGCTTCCTTTCGCACCTTTGGCACTATCGAGCTCAGATTTTAGACTACTAAGAAATTTGGATTCACCAGCATCAATTTCAGAATCTTTATTATGAGGAGCAGCAGCAACTAATAACTTTGAATAATCAGCTTTTGTTATTACTCCATCATTAGCAACTTTATCCCAAGTTGGTTTTAGTGTTTTTGGAATTTCCATTAAATTTTCCTCTTTCTTATATATTTAATTAGCGTGACATTTTCCAGATTTTGTCCATTGTTGCAGGTGCTAAAGCTTTAAACTTAGCATATTCGCTATCTGGACCGTCACCAAGTTGAGCTATTAATTTTTTCATTACATCTGATTTATCACGATCATGGCTCACTTGATCAAGAAATTTATTAATATCAGATAATGTTAATCCACTCTGTGGATTTTGATCATAGGTCTTGATCATGGCAGTTAGCATTTTTGATGAAACGTTAGTATCGTCAGACATTTGATCGCCATCAGTGTGCTTTGCTAAGACTACAAGTTGCTTATCAGTTAGTTGCTCATTATTAACAAGTTTAAGGACAACATCTTTACCAGACTTTTTGATCATTTCATCAAGTTTAGTTTCATCAACATGTTCACTATTAAGTAGGTTTTTGATAATTTTAGATTTTTCGTCTTTACTAAGATTTTCAATATTAACTGAGTCACCTTTAGCATAAGAACCCGAAATCATACCCATAAGCTGTTCTTTTTCTGCTGGTGATCCATCTTTTCCAACCAATTTTACTAAAGCATTCATCTCATAGCTATTAAACTTTGACAATACTGAGCTTGAAACTGATCCATCAAGAATATTTCTTGCCATGGTTAAAGCAGCTTCCTTTTCATTAAAGATTGAATATTTCATACCTTTATAGACAGTTTCAGGATTAACGCTGTATTGCTCTAGTGGTTTAGGATTAATTTGTTTTACTTTTGTAAGTGTCTTTTTGTCCAAATCACCATCAATATTAGCACTTTTACTCATATTGTCATATACTTTTTTTGCTATAGCTAAGCTATATTCATCACTACTACTAGCAAGCATTTTTATTAATTTTGTTTGATCCTTTGAATTCATATTTTTGATCATATCATCCAACTGACCTTTATGAGCAATAGCTTGAAAAATAGCTTCGGTACCTTCTACATTAGTAGAATTAAGAAACCCTTTACCCATAACATCATCAATTGCTTTTTTTGTGGTTTCAGTAGGTGAAGTTGTAGGTGTTGTCGAACTTGTAGCAGGATTACCCTTAATTCTATCTTCAAGTTTGGTTCTAAAAGGTCCTTCTGGCAATTGCTTTTGATAATCTGTTGCTTGCTGTTTATCAGTATCATTCCAAGACGGCTTGTCTATAAGAGTATTGACATTGGTAACTGTATCTATTGCTTTATGAACATTATTGTAAGAATTTTTTCTAGCATCATCAGCAGATATATCACCAGATAAAATTCCTTTTATTTTTTTGTAATCAGGATCATTTTCTAAAGCTTTATATTTTTCTAATAATACTTCTATTTTTGCTTTAGCTGGGGTAAATGGGGCAAGACTTCCTGACTTTAGTGATTCTTGGGTTGCTGAATCAATTAGTGTATTTATTTCTTTGAATAAGGCTGCTTTAGCACCTGTGTAAGTTTTTGCTAAACCTACTTCGTAAGCTTGTTTTACTTCTGGCTTAGTTTTTATAGAATCAGGTAAACTTTCATAATCCTTTTTTAGCTGTTCTTTGTCTTGAGCAAATTGTTCTGCTGTAGCCTCAGTGCCAATATTATTTGATTCGCTAATAAAATCTTTACCAGATTTTTCTTCTAATGCTTTTATTTTGTCGTCAGCTATTTTTATTTGAGCTGTAAGTTGTGGATCTTTTAGGGTCTTTGGTAATTCAACTTTTAAGGCTTTTAGTTGATTAATTTGATCAAGATCTTTGGCAACATCGACACTAGGATTGGCTGTAGGTGATTCTACTGGATCAGTTGCTGGTTTTGTTGGTTCTGTAACAGCTGGACTAGTACTTTGACCACTTGCTTTAATTTTATCTTCTAAAACCTTTATTTTTGCGTCAACTACCTTCATTTGAGCAGTAAGTTGTGGATCTTTTAATGTATTTGGTAATTCAACTTTTAGAGATTTTAGTTTATCAAGATCTTGTTGATCTTTTGATTGTGATTGTGTCGTTGTTTGTGTGATAAGTTGAGGTGTTTCAACAGATTGAGTTGCAACTGTAGAAGGGTTTATGGCTGGAGCTGTCGTTGGGTTATTTGTTGGTGCAGGCGTAGTTTTACTTGTATTACCATCTGGTAATGTTAGAGGAGTATATCCAATGTTTGCTTCTGTAGTTTGTGTTGTTGGATTATTTGCTGGTGGGTCAACAAAGTCAAAAGTTCCTTTGGCTGTTCCATTTTTAACATCAACTGAAGCACCTTCTTTAATATTGGTAAAATTAGCTAAAAAAGATTTTTTATCACCATCTAGTTCTTTATCAACAGCGTCAATACTAATCTCTCCACCTTTTTTATCAAGGCTTGGAGCTGCTGCTTTTAATAGTTTTTGTGCATCTGCTCTGTCAATCTTTCCATCTTTGGAAACATCATCCCAGACCTTTTGTAAACTAGGAGGTACATTAACCACTTTTTTTAATCCTATTAAATCTAAATATCTTCTACATCTATATCAGCCAAAAAGTCTATAAACTTGCTATCAAAAAATGTAAGTAAGTTTAACTTAAAGCAAAGGTTTAATTAAATTGATAATGTTATCCCAAACTTGATTTGGAATCTATAACCAATTAATGCTTAAAATCTATTCTCCAGCTTCATTATTACCTTTTGGATCTGTAGATGAGCCTCTACAAGCAGGATGATTGTAAGATGGTAAATCCTTATTATTTATAGCAGCAAATTTTAATCGTTCATATTCTTTATTAAATTGAGATGCAATATTTGTTGATTTTATAATTAAAGTATTTTCATTATTATTATGTTCAGCATTATTAGAAAAATTAAATGATCCTGTTATAACCGTTTCATCATCAATGATCATTATTTTTTCGTGCATCAAAGCCTGATTACCATCTTTATAGACAGGTATTTTGTTTTTATTTAATAATGAATAAGTTGAATATTTGCTTATTTCACATGAATCAAAAATACCTTCACAAGCAATTTTTTGTTTATTTTTGATTAACATAATATCAGCCATTTCTTTATTGGTAAAAGAAAAAGCCATAAATTTGATACTTTTTTTGGCATCATTTAATTCTTTTATAATAGCTGCTGTTGTGCCTCCACCTGGAGAAAAAAAGGTTTGAATTGAATCTTTTTCAGTAGTTATGATATTAGGATATGGTATTTCATGAGCATTAACTCCAAATAAGCCATTTTCAAAAAAGCGATTAAATTCAGCTTGATAATTAGCTGAGAGTTGCTTTGACTCAATCATCAAAGAATTATTATTATGATCATAGAGCGAATTTGTGGTTAAATTGGTCGAGCCAGTCCAAACATAGTTACTGTCAACTATCATAAATTTATTGTGCATTAAACCATTTCTTTTATCATCCTTAATTTCAATACCAGCATCTTCTAATGACTTTATTGAATCCCTTAAAGCTCCTTTTTTACCAACTGTAAGATTATCTGTATCTGTTACAAGACGTATTTTTACGCCTTTTTTCTTCATTTCAACAAATACTTTTGTTATATCAGGATCTTGTATATCATAAAAAGCTCCATCAACAGTTTGTTTAGCTGATCTAAGTAGATTAATAAATTTTTTATCAGGATTTTCAGGATCATTTTTAGCAATAATTTCATTATCGGTCACCAGACCTTTATAATCATTATTAAATGATAGAGAGATAGAGTTTTTACTGTTATTAGGATTATTAGGATCTCTTCCACAAGAAAATAGTGTAATAGTAAGCAGTATCCCTAAAAAAGACACTTTTTTTAGAATAAGATTATATTTATTATTGTACATAACTCTAACTATAAATTATTATTGATTATTAAAGCTATTATATTAAAATAATCTTTTAAACTTACCTAAATGCAACAAAGTGTATCTTTATCTGGATTATTTAATTTAATCCTCAACACTTTTCAATATTTTATAAATAGTAACGTAAGAGATATTAAACTTTTTTTCTATTTTAGTTACAGCTACTCCCTTTTTCGATAAGGCGACTATTTTATGCCTATCTCTTTGACTAAGATTACCTCGACCTTTTTTTTCTGTAGTTTTATTCTCTTTTAATACTTTATAAATATAAAGCTCTGAAATATTTAATTTCATTGATATTTTGATTGGTGGTATACCTTTTTTATAAAGATTCATCACTTCTAATTTATCTTCTTCGGTCATTTTACGGAAAACACGTCTAATTTCAACTTTATGTTTTATCAATATATTGTAGATAATTGCATGAGCAACACTAAATTTTTCTGCAATCTCTCGCATAGTTAGACCATCGGCATAAAATCTTACAACTTCGGGTTCTCTATCCCAATCAATCTTTTTTTCTAAGTTTACTATTTCGATATTATTTTCTCTTAACATCTCCGAAATTATTTGACGGCTTACATTATATTTTTTACTTAAGTCAGCCATGTTAGTACCTTTTTTGTACTTTTTTATTATCTTTTCATCCTGTCCTGCAATTAAGCCATGACCTTGTTTTCTAATAGGTATATTGTTTGCTCTTAGTACATTACGTACAGTTGACTCACTTGTAAGTAGTTTTTCACTTATTTCACCACTAGAAAAATTCTTTTTATAAAGCTTACAAATTTCTAATTTTTCATTATCCGTTAGCGTTCTAATTACAAGAGGGTTCTTCATTCTTCTTAATGTGCGTGAAACAGTCGGTATACTTACATTATAAATAAGAGCAATTTTACTTATGGAAACACCTTCTTCATGAAGATCTTGTATTTCTAACATCTGTTTTGTATTTGCTATTCTCTTAGTTTCTACTTTTGCTTTTACTATTGTTACGCCATATTTTTTTAATTTGGCTCTAATAGAAGTTTTACTAACGTCGAGTTTTCTTTCAATATCTGGTATAGATACACCCTCTTGATATAGCTTTAATATTTCTAGTACTTTTTTTGATGATATAATAGTTGCAGGCATATTGAAGCTTAAACCTCTCTTATTTAATTTTTTATTCCGATATTTTTTAACTTAGTACTTATTAAAAGTAATTTTTATCTAAATATTTGATTTTTATCAATATATTCTATTAAATTATTCAAGGTATTAGCAAGCTCATAACGAGTTATAATATCATTTCCACTAAAATCTTTTTTATTATTTAGTGACATAATATTGTTATCAGAAACTAATTTTACACTATTTTTAATCCAATTAGAATTGTTATCAACAATAGATTCATTAATATTTTTGTAGGTTTTATAAGGGTTAGAATCTTTATTTTTGTTCTTAATAGAATCTAAAATACAGTTAATTGAATAAGCTAACTCATATCTTGTAACTAAGGTTCTACCTGAAAATTTTTTCTGATCTGGTGGTAATAAAACTATCTTATAATTATTTTTTAGCTCAGCTAAAGCTAAAAAATTAGAATCCTTTTTATCTATATCAGAAAACCTATTATACCTATCAGCAGGTTCGTCAGATGGATTTTTTAGAGAAGTCCTTTTATTTGTTTCTAAATATCTAACTAATCTTAGAATAGGTAGTGATAACTCAAAGCGAGTAACATTTTCTTCGCCTCTAAAAGTATGATCAACAAAACATGACATAACCTTGTATGTATCAATAGTTTTTACAACTGAGTTATAAGCCCAATGACTTTTGCTTATATCAACAAGCTCTTTGCTATTTATCTCGGCTTGTGCTGACAAACATATAAGAGTACTAAAAAGACTAATTATAACTTTCTTCATATCGATCCCATTTCCAACTAGCTAAAAGCTGATATACATT
>JACMQJ010000540.1 GCA_014377055.1 Candidatus Sericytochromatia bacterium | reverse complement strand
GAAGTGTTAAAATTACTTGAAAAAGAATCCATTTTTGAACTTATTGGCAAAGAAAAAAGCCAAAAAATTGCTTTTGCTTTTCTTGAAGTTGGCTATAAGCATGATTGTAATAATGGTGAGATTTTAGAGGATATTGGAGAACGATTAAATATCTGTTACTGCTGTGAAAATATTTCTAATAAATTTAAAAATGGTTTATGTGAAAGTTGCTACAGTTAGTGATTTTGAGAAATATAAAATACTTTTAAAGTTAAAAATTTAGTCTAAAAATTACTGAGTATTAAGTTTGTAGTATTATACCTGTATTGAATATGCTAAAAAGGTAAGTTTATTTTGAAACAAGAAATTATGGTTGTTCCAGATTTGAGACTCCATGAAAGTAATACAACATTTACTGTAAAACCATTTTTAAAATGGGCAGGTGGTAAAGGTCAGCTAATTGAACAAATTTTGCCACTGTTGCCAGAACAATTAAAGTCTGGAAAAATAGAAACTTACTTTGAACCTTTTATCGGAGGTGGAGCTGTTTTCTTTCATATAGCTCAAAAATATAAAATTAATAAAGCTGTAATATGTGATGTTAATGAAGAACTCGTTATTACCTATAACTCTATTAAAAAAGATGCTAAATTGTTAATTAATGAATTAGAAATATTAAAAGAAGAATATTTACTTTATGATCAAGAAAATAGACAATTATTTTTTTATAAAATTAGAGAAATATTTAATAAAAATAAAGATTCATTTGATTTTAAAAATTATTCAAAAGATTGGGTTTTAAGAGCCGCCCAAATAATATTTTTAAATAAGACCTGTTTTAACGGATTATTTAGAGTAAATAGTAAAGGATATTTTAATGTACCTTCTGGAAGATATAATAATCCTGCAATATTAGATGTTCAAAATTTAATAAATATATCAAATTTACTAAATAAAATAAATACAGAAATTATTTGGGGCGATTTTGAAATTATTGATGAAAAAGTGAATAAGAATGATTTTGTTTACTTAGATCCTCCATATAGACCACTAAATCAAACTTCATCTTTTAAATCATATAGTAAATTTGATTTCAATGATAAAGAGCAAACTAGGTTAAGAGATTTTTTTACTAAATTAGATAAAAAGGGTGCAAAATTAATGTTAAGTAATTCAGACCCAAGAAATGAAAACCCGAATGACAATTTTTTTGATGAAATATATAATGAATTTCGTATAGAAAGAGTCTTTGCGACTAGAATGATAAATTCAAATGCAGAAAAAAGAGGAAAGATTTCTGAAATATTAGTTATGAATTATTAAACTAAATGCGTTGAAGCATTTGAAAAAATAAATTTATAGAGTTGGTTTAAAATATATAATTTAAAATTTCAATTGCTTGTTTTGTTTAATTGATTAACAAAAAGTTTTTTTTATTACAATGATGTGATATATAATAATTTGTATATACTTTTTGATTTATTGGGACTTTATAACTTTAATTATGCAAAAAAAATCTACTTTATTGGTTTCATCATTAATATCTCTTGCTTTTATTACAGCTTGTGGAACAGGTGGAGGTGGAAGCCCAACATCAACTTTTAGTACACCTATTCCAGCAGTATCAGCCAGCGATTTTAATAAAAATGCTAATATATCGGCTGTTACTAATCCTGAAAATAAATCAACCGAACCACTAACCAAAGAATTAAGACCAAATCCATTACAACAATTTAACTCGTATCAAAAAATTCTTAGAGCTATTGACCTTAGAGATTTTGATTATGCTTACAAAGAATATGAGGCCGGTGGACTCAAATTAGCCGCTATCAAAGGTGAAAATGAGTTTGGAGATTATGCCCTAAATTATTCTATTGTTTCTTTAATACAAAATATTGGACAAATAGGAGTATCTGATAGAAACCTAAATAATATTGACCCAAAAGAAAGAGTTAACGTTTTAAAAGCTATTTTAAAACATGTTTTTATTTATTCAGTTAGAGGTACATTAAATCGACTTGTTGAAAATGATAAAACAGGTATTTCTAAAGATGATAAATATGGTTTAGATTTTGCTAAAGATGCCTCAACATACTTTTATGGGACAGACAATGCAACTGTTTCAGACAACAGCATTGCCAAGATGGCACAAGGTATTGATAATGATAGCAAACTTAAAATTAAGCTTTTTGATACGATTTCATCTGGTTTAAGCAAAGCTCAAGCAAATGCAAAAGATAATTCCAAAGATTTGATTGATGCCAAAAATCAAGTAGAAAAAGGATTAATAAAAATGTTATATATATTAACCTTACAAAATTTGTCCAATGCTGCGATTAGTAAAGATTATTATGATTTAGTTAATACAGAGTTTTCATATATGGGTATTAGAAAGTCTGCTCAATCTTCTGATAATATTATTACTACAAAAGTAGAATCTTTTTTGGGTAATAAGAGATTTGAGTTGCTTAATTATCCAGATTTTCAAAAAAATATCAATCTTGGTTTTCAAGAAAAAGCTTTGGATGAAATGAAAACAGCTATAAGCCTAATTGATAAAGATAGTAATAGTGCTCAAAATAAGGCTATTGCAGCACAGATGTATCTTGACATAACTAATTGTGCTTATGAAAACAGTAAATTTATTAGAAATCCAGATCTTAATTTAGTAAATAATACACAGTCTTTTATTAATGCTATACAGCTAAAAAATAAGACTTCTGCCAATAGTTTTTTATCAAAAGTATCAGATTATATCTATTTAGGTAAATAATATTATGAGAGTATTGTTATCTGTATTGCCCTCGTTTCAAAATACAAGCTTTTTTGTTGCTCATCTTGGTAATGCTTGTATAGCAGCTTATCTAAAAAAATATTTACCAGATATACAGGTTAATACTATTGACCTCAGATCTGATAGTGAATGTAAGAATATCTGGTCATCAAGCGATTTACCACAATTAACCTTCAACAAAACTTTTGTTAGTGATATATATGATTTACCTATTATTGCTGATTTAATTAATAAATTTGAAAAATATCATACTATCAGAGCTACTCTTGAACCAACTCCAGAAGTTATTTCAAATTGGGCACTTGATCGCTCATTAAAAACAGAGAATGTTATTAATAAACTAACAAAGACTAATTTTTTTGCTTTGAGGCATCTCAAAAAATTTGAAAACTACGATATTGTCGGTTTTAGCTTATACACAACTAATCTTTATTTATCAATTTTAATGGCAATTTTGATTCGCTTGAGCTATCCACATATCAAAATAGTCTTTGGTGGCCCTCAAGTAACACAAGGAGAGACAACTAGAGAGCTTTTATTAAAAAGTAAAGTAGCTGATTTCTTGATTTTGGGAGAGGGTGAACAGCCAATGTTAGAATTAATACAGGCATTACAACAAAATGAATCTGTTGAAAAAATCATTGGCATAAAAACATTAGAAAATTTTTCTTCTATTGATACATTTTCACAAACAGCCAATCTTGAAGAATTACCAACTCCTGATTATCTTAATACTGATTTCTCTTTGTTTAGTCCTTATGTTGTTCCTGTCTATTCTAATAGAGGTTGTCCATTTAGATGTCATTTTTGTTCTGAGCATAGTTTATTTGGTAAAAAGTTTAAAAGACGTTCTCCTCAAAGAGTTATAGAGGACATGATCGAGTTAAATAAAAGATATGATATTTATGATTTTACTATTGCTGATAGTTTGATTAATTCATCAGATGAATGGCTTGAAGAATTTACAGACATTTTGCTACAAAAAAACTTAGATTTTAATTGGGGTGGTTACTTTAGAGCCGAATTAGGTAAAGAATTAGTCGAAAAAATGAGTCGGGCTGGTCTTGTCAGTGCAATTTTAGGTGTTGAATCATTTTCACAGCAAACTTTAAATAGCATGAATAAAAAAAAGGTACGTCAAGAAATAATAGATACTATTAATTATCTTGTGGATAATAATGTTCATTCTTATGTTAATCTTTTTGTTGGCTATCCTGGCGAAAAAGAAGAAGATTTTTTGGTAACCCTTGATGTTTCTAATGAATTATATGAACATTTTAGACAAAAAAATAAATCTGAGTATTTTAGAATAACAGCTAGAAATTTTCAAATGCGACCTTTTTCTAATGTCTATAATTCTTATGAAAAATTTGGTTTGGAAGCAGAAAGTTGGTCAAGTGAATTTATGCCTGATTATATGCCCGAAAACCTAAAAAATGTTTTTGATAAAACACTTTGTTCCTTTAAAGTAAAAGATGTTAGCCTAGAGGATACCATTCATAGAATTATTAGAATGAAAGAAGTAAGAGCAAAAACTATTCAAGTTTGATTATTTTCTTAAAAATTAAGTTTGTAGATAAGTAAATACACTTTT
>JACMQJ010000092.1 GCA_014377055.1 Candidatus Sericytochromatia bacterium | reverse complement strand
GCTGTTACAGCTTTTGAAGCTCCTATGGCTCTAGGTTCTGATACTGGTGGTAGTATTAGATTACCTGCTTCTTTTTGTGGTAATGTAGGGTTAAAGCCTACTTATGGATTAATTTCAAGATATGGTTTGATTGCATACGCTTCATCACTAGATCAGATAGGCCCTTTTACCAATAATGTTACCGATAATGCTTTGATCATGAATATTATAGCTGGTTATGATAAAAAAGATTCTACATCTGTAAATATAGAAATACCCAATTATTTATTATCACTAAAAAATGATGTCAAAGGAATGAGAATAGGCATACCCAAAGAAATGTTTGATCAAGGTTTAAGCGAAGATGTTAGAAAATCAGTGACAGACTCAATTAAAATGCTAGAAAGCTTAGGTGCTATAGTTGAAGAGATGTCACTGCCATTGGTAAAATATAGTCTTGCTGCTTATTATATTATCGCTACGGCTGAGGCTAGTTCTAATCTTTCAAGATTTGATGGTGTTAAGTATGGTTTGAGTGTTAGAGAAAATGTAAAGGATCTAGAAAATCTTTATTTGCAAACAAGAAGTGCAGGATTTGGTGATGAAGTAAAAAGAAGAATCATGCTTGGAACTTATGTTTTAAGCTCAGGTTATTACGATGCTTATTATAAAAAAGCACAACAGTATAGAACTCTTTTAATTCAAGATTTAGAAAAAGCATTTTCAAAATATGATGTATTGGTTTCTCCTACAGCCTCAACAACAGCTTTTAAAAAAGGTGAGAAATCAGATCCAATGAGTATGTATCTAACAGACATAATGACTGTTATGGTTAATCTAGCAGGTATACCATCAATATCTATTCCATCAGGTTTTGACAGAGATAATATGCCTATAGGTATACAGTTTATGGCAAAACCATTAGGTGAAGAAAAGCTGTATCAAGTTGCTTATACTTTGGAACAAAATTTAAATTTAAAAAAAGAGCTTATCATTTAATATATTATCCTTTAATTATTTATTTAGGTAAAAAAATATGGCAGTAATGGGTTCAGGTTCTGGTGATGCAAAAAAGAAACCAGTACAAAAAAAAATATCTGATACAAGTTCTTCAAAAAAGACAGCTTCAGAAAAATTAAAGTTAAAAAATAGTCCTATAAAGCCAATAAAAAAAGTTGCACCTAAAATAGTTAATCAACATCAAACAGATGCTCTTGATCATGCTTTGGAAGAAGCAAAAAATCAGGTGAGAGAGTCACCAAAAGATCCTTATGCAAGAAATATGTTAGGTGTTGCTTATCGCAATAAGGGTATGACAGATAAGTCTATTGAACAGTATCAAAAAGCGATAGATTTAGAGCCTAATTTTATTCTTGCACATTATAATATGGCAATAATTTATAAAGAACAAGGTAAAATTGAAGAAGCAATAAGTGCTTATATTAAAACAACAAAAATAGATAATAGTTTTGGTGGAGCTTTTATTAACCTAGGAAATATCTATTTTTCTCAAGGTAAAACAGATCAAGCAATGAAGGCTTACAAAAATGCGATCAAAGCAGATCCTAAAGATGCCATTGCTTACAAAAATATTGGTGTTGCTTATCTATCTATGAATAGACTTGATAAATCAATAGAAGCCTTTGAAGATGCTATCAAACATGAGCCAAGTGATCAAGAATCTCAAAAATATATGGGTATTGCTCATAGAAAGAGAATGAAGCTAAGAAGTGAAATAAAAGACCTTTATGAATCTATTACAAATAACCCAGCGGATCTTAATTTAAGAACAAGTTTAGCTGAAATATATCATAAAACAGGATTTTTAGAAAATGCCATAGGAGAATATCAGGTTATTTTTGATATGAGTCCTGATAATAAAAATATTGAAAATATTATTGAAAATATTCAGAAAGAGTTAGACGAATACTAAAAACAAACTTATAAAAATATTTTTAATTTATTCTACAAAATCGGTGATTATAACGTTTTATAAAAGTCAGTATATTTTTTTTATACGCTGTGTTAAATTTTAATTATGGAATTTACACTCGAAAAAATAAAAGAAATATTACCTCACAGGTATCCATTCTTATTTGTTGATCAAATTATAGAATTTATTCCTGAAACTAAAGCTGTAGGTATCAAAAATATTACAGGTAATGAAAGCTACTTTCAAGGACATTTCCCATCAAGACCTATTATGCCAGGAGTTTTAATTGTTGAGGCAATGGCACAAGTTGGGGGTATTATTATTATGCAAATGGGCTTAGCCAAAGATAAATTAGCTGTTCTAGCTGGTATAGATAACTTAAGATTTAGAAATATGGCTGTACCAGGCGATCAAATGATCATTACAGCTGAGGTTTTGGCAATAAAAAGTAAGCTTGGAAAAATACATGCTAAAGCAGAAGTTAATAATAAAATAATTGCAGAAGGAGATATTTTATTCTCTCTAGTGGATTAATATGAAAAACAACATCGAAATATTTAACTTACATATATCTAATAATACAGAAATTCACTCTACAGCTATTATTGATCAAACAGCTGATATATCAGAGGGAGTAAGCATTGGAGCTTATGTTATCGTTGGTAAAAATGTAAAAATAGGCAAAAATACAATAATCCTAGCCCATGCAATTATTAATGATTACTCTACAATTGGTGAAGATAATAAAATACACTATGGAGCTATTATTGGTTCTGAGTCACAAGATTTAAAATCAATTAATGAAAGAAGTTATACAATTATTGGCAATAGAAATATTATTAGAGAATATGTCACGATCAATCGAGCTTCAAATGCTGAAGAAAAAACCATTATAGGAGACGATAATTTATTAATGGCTTATGTTCATATTGCACATGATTGTGTTATTGGTAATAAAAACATTTTTTCTAATTCAGTAAATCTTGGTGGTCACTGTCTTTTTGGTGATGAAAATGTAATAGGTGGCTTGTCTGGTATACATCAATTTGTTAGAGTTGGGAATCATTCCATGATTGGTGGATTAACTAGAGTTACACAGGATATTCCTTCATATTTTACTATTGTAGGTAACCCAGCAAAAGTAGAAGGTGTCAATATTAAGGGTTTGAGAAGGAACGATTTTACGAGAGAACAAATAAACAATCTCAGAGAGGCTTACAATATAATTTACTCTTCTAATCTACCTCTGTCAGAATCTTTAAAGAAATTGTATGAATTAGACGAAACAGACGAAATAAATCATTTAATTAATTTTTTAACAGAAAAGAGCAAAAGAGGAATTATTGGTCTTAATTTTAGGAATTTAAAAGAATATAATGTTAGCTCTAAATTAGACTGTTAAAATTAAACAAGGGGTTTAAACCCCTTATTTAGACCACCTTATTATATAATAGATACAAAACTTGCACAAATATATATTTAAACTTTTTTCTTCTTAGCAATTTCAAAAGAAATTAATCTAACACAATCAAGTCTTAAACGAGCATTATTAATATATCCATTTAAATCAGTGATACGACTTTTAGCAAAATCAATTTCGTCGTCAGTCACATTAGGATTTATTTCTTTTAGTGAAATTAATCTTTTTGCTTCATAAGATAAGGTTTTAATCATTTGTTCATTACTCATCTTGATAATTTTTTCAGTTATTTTTTCAGCATTTAATTTAGTTTGGTCAACCATTCTTTGTAATGATTCTTGAGTTAGACTGTATGTTTCAAAAACAACCTCTGGTCTAGCTTCTAAGATATTGTATTTAATATCTTCGTAATCATAAACTTCTTCTTGCAAATTATTATTGATTAAGATACGAATTGGTGTAGGTGGCAAAAATCGATCTGCTTGCAGATTTTGTGGAGCAATACATTCAAGAACAAAAATAGCCTCCATGACCAATTTATTTTTATTTGCATTTTCAATTTTTCCAACAGCTGAATTACCATGTTCTGAACTCATAAATAAATCAATAGAGCTTGTTACTATAGGATGTTCCCACGTCAAAAACTTCATATCTTCTCTTTCAAGAGCTTGAGAACGATTATAAGTAATCATTGTTCCTTCAGGAGATATTCCAGGAAAAGTTTCAACAAACATATTTTCGCCTGGGGTGACTGTATAAGCTGTTTCAGAAATATCATCTGTGTCTACACCAAAATGAGCAAACAAGTCATTCATATAGTCTTCAAGATTGGTATCATCGTCATATTCTTTTATTTTTTCAACAATTTTATTACCAATTTCAGGTTTAAATGAATTAAATTCTAAAAGTCTATCACGACCATTTTCAAGTATTTCGGCTAATTTATAACTATATATCTTCATCTCTTCAACTAAATTATTAATTTGTCTTTTTTCTAAAGACTCAATTGGATTAGATAATGCTTGATTAATTTGTGGTCTAAACTTATGGAAAATAGCCGCTCCACCTTTAATAGAATGCTCAAAAGCACTAAGAGCATTATTATATATTTCAAATAAAATATGTTGATCTGTATTTTTTAAATATGGAATGTGGATATTTATGTCATATTTTTGACCTATACGATCCAATCTACCAATTCTTTGCTCTAATAAGTCGGGATTTCTAGGAAGATCAAACAAAACTAAATTATGTGAAAATTGGAAATTACGACCTTCACTTCCTATCTCTGAACAAAGTAAAATACTTGCTCCATTTTCTTCGCTAAAATATGCTGCATTTCTATCTCTGGCAATTAAAGAAAGACCTTCATGAAAAACAGCCGTTTTGGATGTACTTTTATCTCTCAATATTTCTTCCAAATCAAGTACCGTTTGTTTTGCCGCACAAATAAGTAATACTTTTTGCTTATCAAGATCTTGTAAAAGTTTTACTATCCAGTCTATTCTAGGATCATCTTTCCACCATTTTTCATTTTCGTTTTTTAAATCCGCCTCTAACATTACAGGTAAAGGTATTCTTTTTGGAAAATTACTCATTGCAGCTCTTGTATTCCTAAATAAGACTCTTCCTGTTCCATGCTGATCTACCAATGACTCAATAATTTTATTAATTGCTGACTGATCTCCAGAGTCAACAGCTTTCATTTGTTCATCCAAGTCATCATCTGTAATAAAGCCCATAAGTATTTCTTTGTCTTCATCAGTTAAAGATTTATCATTGATTAGATGATTGACCACACCAGCTATTTCTTTATAATCCTCGGTTTCTCTAATAAATGATTTTAGGTCATAAAATCTATCAGGATCAAGAAGCCTTAATCTAGCAAAATGGCTACTTATACCAAGTTGCTCTGGTGTAGCTGTTAATAATAAAACACCTTTAGAAATATAGGCTAATTCTTCAACTAAATCATATTCAATACTAACATCATCTTCACTCCAAGTTAAATGATGTGCTTCATCTACAACAAATAAGTCCCAATCAGATTCTAATACTTGATTTTGACGTTCAAGAGAATTAACCAAAAAATCAATGCTACAAATAACTAATTGGTATTCTGTGAATGGGTTACTATCAGGATCTGTAGTTTCTATTTCACTACAAATGTCTTCATCAAGAATATTAAAAGTAATATTAAATTTTCTGAGCATTTCGACAAACCATTGATTAACTAAAGAGTCAGGTGTAATGATTAAGATACGACTTGCTCTTTCTGTATGCAGCATTTGATGAATAATTAAGCCTGCTTCTATGGTTTTGCCTAATCCAACTTCATCAGCTAATAAAACTCTTGGTGAATAACGATTAGCTACTTCATGAGCTATATATAATTGATGTGGTAATAGACTAACTCTAGGCGCAACAAAACCTCTAATATCAGATTTGAGAACTTTGCTTTGATTCATTAATGTTTCGTATCTAAGATTAAATACTCTATTTTCATCTATTTGACCTGAAAATAATCTTTCTTCTGCCCCTGTAAAACTCATTGAATCTGAAACTTCGGTTTCATTTAAATCTATTCCATTACCTTTATAAGTCAAAACACCTTGATTATCATGTATTTCTTCCACATTAAAAGATTTTCCATCTTTACTCTTTATCAAATCACCAAGTTTAAAAACTACTCTTTTTAAAGGTGATGTTTTTATTGCATAATTACGCACATTGCCATTGGTGGCAAATTTTATTTCAACTATTCTGTTGCTAACACTTAAAACGATACCTAAACCAAGTTCAGGTTCTGTTTCACTGATCCAACGTTGTCCTATTACAAATTCTTCCATTTTCAACTTTTCAAACATAAAATAAATAACCTTATTATTTAATCATGGATCGTAGTCTATAGTAAACAAATAGTTGAGTTTTGTAAATTTAAATCTATCTAAATTATTATAAAATCAAAAATGCTTGCGACATTAGTTACATTATTTGCAGAAATTTTAAGACATAGTTATTGGGGTAAAGATGGTAACTTATCTGATGTTTTAAGAATAGCTAAAGAGGCTAAAAATGGTTATGATAATACTCAAAAAATAGATGAATTTATCTCCATTGTTGATAAAGCTCCAAGATTACAAAATAACTTGGACTAATAAATAAAACAAGGGGTTATAACCCCTTATTGATAGGTTATCCTGTAATTTTATTTACTAAATTATCGAATAAAGAAAAAATATCTTTTGCTTCTACAACTGCATTAACATCTTGAGGCATAACAATAACTTTAACTCCTGTTTTTTCAGATATAAACTTTGATGCTTCTTTAGGATGATAAACATCTTGCAAAATAAATTTAACATTATCTTTTTTTGCTATGTTAATTAAATCTTCCAAATGCTTAGCTGTAGGAGGTATACCAGGCAAAGGTTCTAATGCTCCATCATATACTAAATGAAATCTAGCCAAAAAGTAATCATACAAACGGTGATATTCAAATACTTTTGTCCCACTAAAAGGTTTCATTTTATTAGACCAACCTTTTAATTTTAACATCCATTCTTTTGTAAATGCAATGTTATTGTTTTTATAAAAATTACTGTTTGCTGAATCCATGATACTCAGTTTTTCACTAATAGCTTTAGAAAGTTTTGGTACATTGTAAGGATCAAGAACAAAATGAGGATTACCATTGGGATGAACATCACCCTGTGATCTGGAAACACTTGTAGGCACTTCCATCATCTTTACATAGTTGGATAAATCTAATAAGCCCTTATTGCCAGATTGAATATTTGGATTATTTGATTGTCTAATAATCTGTGGTAACCAACCTATTTCGAGTTGTCCACCATTAATAATTAATAGATCTGCTTTTCTAGCTTTTGCTATTAATGATGGTTTTGGTATTATAAAATGAGGATCCCAATTACCACTGGCAAGAGAAGTAACTTTTATTTTATCTTTACCAATTCTTTCTGCAATATCCTTGATGTAAGGATATGCGGTAATTACATTTACATCAGCAAAAGCAGGTACTGCTATCAGTAAAAAAACAAATGTTGCTAAAATCTTTTTTATCATCTAAATTCTTCCTTTTAATAATTTCTAAAAAGCATGGGCGGCATGTGAACCAATAGCCATATTAAGTTGTAAAAATATCTCATTTACAGGTTGTAAATTTGTATCAGCATATTTTGAACGATCATGATTATACTGTAATCGTATCCTTGAAAATTCAGTTGGATTGTATTCTAACATTGCTGAATATCTCATTAAATTGTTTGGACTGTTGATATTTACAGTATTTTCATAAATATCATTTTTATTTAACATATCAAAACGAACCCCTGTTCTCCATAACTGGTCAAATCTCCAAATTAGTTGTGAATATAAGCCTGATTGTTCGCTATCTGATGATAAATTATCTTTAGTGCTATAGTTAATACCATTTAAAGAACGATACATATATTCAGATTGTAATGATAAATAACGATAAGAATCAAAAAAGTACTTAAAAGTTAAATCTCCAGCATAAATCTTACTAGAACCATCAAAATCAGTAATTTTTGTTTTATCATCATTAGACTCACTTATTCTTTTACCACCACCAGCAAAAGTCAATCCTCCCAAAATGGTAAGATTTTCAATATCAACTGATGTTTTAGCAAAAGCTACCAAAAGATTTGGTTTATTAACTTCCTCAAACTTATTTTTTCCAACTTCAAAACCTTTTGTACCAAAGCTTGCTTCATTTTCTCCTTGTAATCCTTCTACACCAAGTAATAAATAAGTGTCTGTAGGTGCTAACCAATTTATTTGTACACCTTTTTCATTAAGTTGCTCACCACCAAAAAAAGCAGAATATACTAATGGAGCATCAGTAAAATCCCAAGAGTGTTCATGTTGTGAGTTTAATCGACCAAAGCTACTACGAAATTTACCAGCTTTTAGCTGAAAATTAAAGGGTAAACTCCTAGAATTAATGAATGCTTCTTCAATAGCAACACCTGACGTACTAAATGGTAAAACTGCCATTAAATCAAAATATGTATCAATTGTTGAGGCTAATGAAAGTTCAGCATAATTGAGATTAAATCCATTAGTTGGGAATCCTGCTTTTCCTCTAAATGAAGGTGTTATAAGACCATCAAAAGCATTGTTAGTTATATTTCTATAAGCATAAGAACTATCAAGAATTAAAGAAATGTCAGGGACAAAACTTGATTGAGCAAAGGGTGAGCTAATAGTTAGTGTACTGGCATCAGTTGTATTTTTATTTAGTTGTAGAGTACGGTCATCTATGTTATCAAAAACTTGACCTTTATCTTCTATTTTGTCTGTATCATCAACGCTTTTGGGTTCTTCTTTGATATTAATTTCTTTTTCTATAGGTGTAGTTTTAACTTCATTTTCAGCATACGCATTAAAAGTTAATAAAACACTAAAAATAGATACTGCGAGGCTTATTTTATTCATTTTTATGTACCAGCTAACTTGATATCTAATAATTTAACTTAATTAATATTTTAAATCATTATCTATTAAAATAATTTGTTAAGTTAAACATCATTCAGTTAGAAATAACTTTAACATGATAGTCATTTAAACGCAATACTATTTCATTTATAATTATTAAGCAAACTTTATTCATTTAGTTTTTTGCAAAAATAGCTTGAGCCACATTTTGACCATCAACAGCAGCTGAAACTATGCCACCAGCATATCCTGCACCTTCACCACAAGGATATAGATTTTTTATTTGAGTGTGCATCAATGAATCTTTATCTCTTGGTATTTTTACAGGTGAACTAGTACGTGATTCGACAGCAATAATATTTGCGGATTCTGTTAGATAACCATTCATTTTTTTTCCAAAATCAGTTAAACCAATTATTAATCGTTCAGAGAGAAATTTAGGCAAAATATCGTGTAATGGTGCTGACACTATTCCAGGAATATATGATGTGTTAGGTAATGTATCAGAAACTTTTTTATTAATAAAATCTGTCATTCTTTGGGCTGGAGCTTGTTGAGTAATTCCTCCACCTGCAATAAATACTTTTTGCTCAATATATTTTTGTAGTTCTAATCCTGCTAATGCTCCATATTGATGATAATCTTGTAAGTC
>JACMQJ010000539.1 GCA_014377055.1 Candidatus Sericytochromatia bacterium | reverse complement strand
TCTCAGAGATACAGGGAATATGGTCATAGATGGAGTTAAAATTACAGGAAAATCAACCAAATTTGTTGGAAAAGCTACTGTAGGATTTGTTGGTAAAGTTGGTAATGGTGTTGGTAATAAAACAAAGCTTGCAGGAGCTAATCTACAAAAATTAGGTGATTCAGCACATAAGTTTGGTAATCAAATGGATAAAAAAGCTGTTCAATTAAAAAACTCCAAACATCTTTTGGCTAAGACTTTTGGTTATGCTGGTGCAGTAGGCTTAGCAAAAGCATCACATTTTATTGGTAATAAAACAAAGCATTTAGGTAGACAAATAAATACTTTAGGAAATGATATAAAGACTAATACAGGTAAATTTGTAAGTAGTGCCAAAATAGAAAGTAAAAAACTTATTAGCTCTGTTCACACTACAGGTCATAATATAAAAAATCAAGCAAGAAGATTAACTACAGCAATCGATACAGCTACAACTGAATTTGTACATAGTGCTCAAAAAAATGCTAACACAATAACAAATTTTGTTGGTTCTACAACAGGTAATATTGTTCATGGTACTAAGCAAAATATTCATAATATAAAACAGGGAGTTGGTAGTTTTGTTGGAAATGTAAATCAAGGTATGACTAATACTTGGAACTCTATTTGGGGTCATTAAAAATACAATTAACCTTTTAAAATATAACTAAGTTAAGTAAATAGTACTTTTGTGTTTAAGAAATCATTAAGTGGTTAAACTTAATTTAAATATTTGTAGTTTTTTACTGATTTAGGAAAGTAATTGCATCAGTCAGCCTATATATAAACTGATACTAGATAGATTTTCTACTAAAAAGGAATAATTTTGTTATGTGTGTAAGACCATCCTCCTCCTCGCCTAGAATAGCACCTATGCAATCAGATGCTACAGCAGTAAGAAAGCCCATAATAAATACATCATCTGTTGCAACAAAAGTAAGAGCGATTGATACTTTACAAACAGTTTCTGATGATACAGTAGTTGCTAAAGATGTTTTAGTAAAAACAAAAACAGCAGCAAATTTTACAAATACAGTAAAAACGATAGCGACAGTAGAACAAGAGATAAATCCAATAGCTAGTAATCTATCATTTGGTGAAAAACTTGCAAAAAAGTCAGATAGAGCAGTTAGTTTAGCAACCAAAATATCAAATAAACCAATTGTTAGTAAAGTTACTAATAGCATAATAGCAAATAAAGCTATGTGGGACGAAGCTAAAGTAGCAAAAAGTACTGGTTTTGTTAAAGAAGTTGGTGCATTAAATTTCCTAAATAAAGGAATTGGGGCTGCTGGTGTTATAACAGGTGGTATACAAGCATATCAAGGTGCAAAACAATATTCCAAAGGTGAACATTATGAAGGTGGTTATAAAATAGCTCAGGGAACAGTTGGAGTTATTGGTGGTGCTGCCTTGATGACTGGAGCTGTAGTTGGAGGTGTAGCTATTGCACCTATTGCTGCTACTGTAGGCATTGTACTTGCTGTAGGAAAATATGGTAATGATAAAACCAAAGAAATGGGTATGTTTAAAAATGCAAAAGGTCAAAATGAAACTGCATTACATCACATCCGAACAGTAGCAGATGAAACTAATAAAAGTGTTACCAAAAAACATGGTAAATTAGCAGGTGCTGCAGCGACAAATGTAGCAGTTCATTTGCAGGTAGGTATATCTGCAATCGCAATTACAGGAGCTGCAGTTTCACAAGGTGCTAAGGCTGCTGGTAAAGCTTTGCAAAATGGAGGCAAATCAGTTCAACATTTTGCCAATAATATGGATGCAAAAGCAAATCAATTAAAACATTCTAGTAATTTTGTAGCAAAAACTGCTGGTTATGCTGGTGCTGTTGTTATAGCTAAAACATCAAAAGCTGTGGGAGTTGCCGTAGAATCTACTGGTAAAGCTTTAACTTATGTTGGTAATAAAGTTGAACATGCAACCGTTGCAGCTGTTAACTATGCTCAAAACAAAGCAAAACAAATTAGTGAAGGCGTGGGAAATACAGTTGGTGCGGTAAGTAATGGTATAACTGGTGCATGGAATTACTTAACTAAATAGAAAATTATAATTAAAGTAACTAGATTTGAAATTAATCAAGTATTATTTAATTTTTCAAGCAAAAAATAATTTAAATATCTTTTTTGACATTTTAGGTTGGCACTTTGATAACTAAAATATATTATGCTAACTTGATAATATGTAAAAATGTAGTGATATACAAATTAAATGTCTAAAGATAAATATATTTTAAAACCTGATAAAGATACAACTTATACTCCTATGATGGAGCATTTTATAAGTGTTAAGAATGCACATCCTAATACTATTCTTCTCTATCGAATGGGTGATTTTTATGAAACATTTTTTGAGGATGCTGAAATTGTTTCCAGAGAGTTAAATATTGTTTTAACTGCTAGAGCGTCTGATAAGGGAAAAATACCAATGGCTGGTATTCCCTATCATTCACTTGATAATTATTTACCAAAACTAATTAATAGAGGCTTTAAAGTATCTATTTGTGAACAAATGGAGATTGCAACTCCTGGTAGCAAAAAGCTAGTTAGAAGAGAGGTTACCAGAGTACTAACACCTGGCACATTATTAGAAAATAATTTTTTAACCGAAAAACAAAATAATTATCTAGCCGCAATTACCAAAAGAGGTAATGCTTACGGACTTGCACTAGTTGATATATCTACAGGTGAATTTAAAGTAACATACATTTCTGGTGAAAAATCAGAACATATTCTTTGTAGTGAGCTGGCTCGATTACCTGTTTCTGAATGTTTGATTCCATCCGAAACACCTGATTTAAAGCATGATATTAAAAGTACAATTTGGAAAGACGCTATACCTGATAACATTACTGTTACATGGTATACAGAATTAGCATTTAATCCAAAATCAGCAGAAAAAAAACTATTAGAACATTTTAAAGTAAATTCACTTGAAGGATTTGGCTTAAATAATCTTCCTCTTTCTGTTGGATGTGCTGGAGCTATTTTGAGCTATGTTGAAAGTACACAAATGAAAGCTCTGAGCCAATTTAACTCTATATCTACTTATAGAATTACAGACTATTTAATTATTGATAATACAACCAAAAGAAATCTTGAGCTTTTTTGCACTTCAAGAGATAATTTATTCCAGGGTTCTCTACTTTCCATTTTGGATCAAACCAAAACAGCTATGGGTGGACGCTTATTAAGATCATGGCTATTAAATCCTTTACTTGATACAACTTTAATTAATCGTCGCCTTGATGCAGTAGAGGAATTAGTCGTTAAAAACATACTTAGAATGGATCTTAGAGAATATTTATCAAATATACGTGATATAGAAAGGTTGGCAAGTAGAATTGCTATAGGTATGGCTAATGCCAAAGAAATGGTGGCTTTAAGTACTAGCATAAATATGTTACCCGTGATCTCGGGCATATTAGAAAAAAATGATAGTCAATTATCTTTGATTCTAAAAAACATCTCACCTGAAATCATTAAATTAGGTAACTCAATTGCTGATACTCTTGTAGAGTCACCACCACAACTAATAACAGAGGGTGGATTAATTAGAGAAAATATTAATACTGAGCTTGATGATTTAAAAGCTTTATTACATGATGACAAATCATGGCTAACCCAACTTGAAATAAAAGAAAAAGAGCGAACAGGTATTAAAAATCTAAAAATATCATTTAGTAAAGCATTTGGCTATTTTATTGAAATAACAAATTCAAGTAAACATCTCGCACCTGCTGACTATATGAGAAAGCAAACATTAGTTAATGCTGAGAGATTTATAACTCCAGAACTAAAAGAAAGAGAAAATGCAATACTCACTGCTGAGGATAAAATAAAAGAATTAGAATACAACATTTATTGTTCTCTTAGAGATGAAACTGCCAAGTTTGTCGAAGAAATACAAAACATAGCTTATGAAATAGCCAGAATAGATGTATTATCAAACTTAGCTGAAATATCAGTAAAGAACAAATATATCAGACCAACTTTAACT
>JACMQJ010000538.1 GCA_014377055.1 Candidatus Sericytochromatia bacterium | reverse complement strand
GTAAAAGATCCTATGATAAATAGTGGTAATACCAATAATATTGTTCTGGCAAAAAATCCTGTCACCAATTTTAAAACTCAATTACAACTTCAAGGTATTAATCTTTCAAATGATGAAACAAATAAAGTTGTAAGCTTGCAACATGTTAAATCATCTAGTCAATGGGCTGCTTCTGATTCAGGTGATGCGAATAGTAATCTTGAAAATAACTTTTATTCTTTTAGTAATTCATTAAATCCTAACGGCCCTCAAACATCCAATGATTATTTTAATAGAGCTGCTAATTATGCTGATTCAGTTAACTCTTATTCAAAATATTATTTTGATACCGAATATTATAAAAAAAAGCAAATCGTCTTATTAGTTAAATGGGACACGCAAACAAGAGAGTTTATTATTATTCATTTTGATGGTAATATATCCAATTATCAAAAGACAAATAATCTAAACTCAACTAGATATGTTGTTGTTCCAGATAATATTTATACAAATTTTAGTACTTTATAATTACTTTTATTGGTACATTAAATTTTTACATCTTAAGAAAGTTGAAATATTAATCATAAATACTATAATTTTTATCAGCATCGTGATATATTTTAACTTGAGTAGTTATACTCAAGTAATTTTGGTTTGAAGTTTTTTGCAAAAAGGATTGAGACGTATCTCAACCCGAACAAAGTTTTAATTTTGTAAACCAATTTTGAACAAGTATATATTAGTTAAAATATAAAGTATAAGTTTAAAGTCAAATTTTATATTAAATTGTAGTTCAGGTAAATAATTAATGGAACCAGTTGTAGAAGGTTTAGCCTCCAATATTTCTCAAGCATATCATGCTCTCAAAGAAGTTAATTGCGTAGAAGATGTATATGATGTTATTGATTTTATCTCTGATGAAACCCGCAACTCATACAAGCATATAGTTTGTAAAGTTGGATGTTCTGATTGCTGTAAGGGATTGCATCCACCATATATAACAGCCGCTGAATGGGAGTACATACTTTATTATCTTAATGATCTACCAAAAGTAGTTCAAGATGAAATAATTCGTCGTGCTAGATGGTATGCACAAGAGTATAGAGATGCTCTATTGTTGCAGCAAGATTTGATTGATGGCAAAATGCAATCACAGCAAGAAATTGATCAAGCTTACAAAACTCTTTCTAAAGCAATGGCTGACGCAACATGCCCATTCTTGGTAATTGATCGATGTGGTATTTATCCAGTACGTCCAGCAAAGTGTAGAGCTCATGGTAATTATTTGGTTAAGGTAAATGAAAAAGTAAGAGTTCATACATGCCTGCCACAAGTTAGCGAATGGGAAAGTTATATTGATAATCAAGAAGGAAATAGAGGCATAACTTTGCCTTTATGGAATGTTTATGAGCAAGTTATAGGAATACTTAATCCACCAAATACTCTTGTTGCTTCAATGCCAATTTGGTTAATAACTCATATTAAAGGTAATACAATTAGTACAGAGTTAGATTCTAACCCATATATAGCGATATAAATGATTAATAATAAAGTGGATAGTACAAAAATAATTCAAGAAAGAGCTGACTTAATCAAAGCTAGCACTGAAGAAATTAATAAAACAAAAAACTTATCTGAAGTTTATGATTTGATGGATAAATTAAATGAAAGTGTAAAAATATTTTATAGCCATATAGGCTGCAAAGATGAATGTTTTTTATGCTGTCAAAATTCTAATATACCTACAGCAACTTCTCTAGAATGGTCTTATCTTTATGAATTTATTCTAAAATCATCAGACGATTTTAAAAAAAATATTATTGAAACAAATCAAAAACTTTTTTCTACTCATGGAAGCTATTTAAAAAGAATTCATTTTTCTCTTAACAATGATAATGAAGAGTTTAAATTAAATGAGCTATATGATACCTTGCCAAAATTTAAGGGTAAATCTTGTATTTTCTTAAAAGAAGGTTCTTGTAGTGTCTATGATTCAAGACCTGGTAAATGTCGAACTCAAGGATATTCATTGATGAAATTTGCTAATAATGTCCAATTTCAAACTTGCTTACCTGAAAATATTAAGATGGAAGATTTGTTATCAAAACAAGGAAATAGGAAAGTCTTAATGCCTCTTTGGAATGATTATGAAAAGCATATTCAAGATTTAAGTGATTCAGACAAAATAATTTTTTCTGTCTTGCCTGTTTGGTTATTTTCACATACAAAAGATAATATGCTAATTGATCAAGTAAATATATCACCTGACTTTGAAAATATTTTGTCTGAATTTTAATTTTGTAAACCAATTTTGAACAAGTATGATTTGTAATAATTAATTTCTTATTCGTAGTCAAAATACTAAAAAATAAGCTCTTGCTACGAATAAAAAATAATTATCTTATTAGATTGATACCAATATCAATATTTGAATAGTAAACCAAAAGTTGTTTTACTAATGATTGTTGCATATTTTTATTATTATTCAGGCTAACAATTTGATTGTTCAAGCTTACATTTGAAGCTTCAAGATAAGTTCTATTAAGTGTTCCAAAAGCGTTATTTAAACCATCATTAGTATTGCTTGGTAAATCAAATATATTTGTACTCTCAACGATATTATTTTCAAAAATGGTTGAGCCATATTTTGAATATGTAAGATCATTTAATGTTGAAGGTTGAGCCAAAACAAAATATTCAGGTGAATCATAAGTTGTACCCACTGGGGCAGCTGATCCAGTATAAATACCCTTTGCTATTGCGTCAGCACGACTAACAACGTATAAACCATTGTTAGTTCTTAGATGACCTGCTCCATCATCATGAAATTGTCCATCTCTTGTATAATACAATTTTTGGGCTGCTGCAGTGGGAACGTTTTCTGTTAAGGCAAAAAAACCTTGACCTTGAATACCATAGTCACGAGCTTGTTTTGTCTGTGCTAAATCACCTTGTGACCAGTTAACTGTGTTATGAGAAATAGAAACGGTTTGCTCTGCAACTTGAATACCAGCAGCAACATTAGTCGATGGCTTATCTTGACTTGTGGTATTACCACCAAAGACTACATCTGTACTTTTAAAACCAACTCTAGTTGCACCACCAATATTAGCATTGATTGATTCTTCCCATTTGTTAACAGATCTAATCGAATTTATTAAATTCCATACATTTATTGATGTAGTCATTTTTTACTCCCAAAAATAATTTTATCTGAATAGACCTAAAGAAGCATCTATATTACTTATATACACTAAAAACTGTTTTGTTAAAGAATCAAAATATTTATTTGACGCTGAAAGCTCTGCTGCTTGCTTATCAATATTTACATTGGATGCTTCAAGATAAGTCCTTTTTAAAGAGCCAAAGTCATTTGTAGCTCCTGCAAGGGTGTTATTGGAAACATCAACCGTATTTGTATTACTAGATAAAATATTTTCAAAAATAGTTGAACCATATTTTGAATATGTTAACTG
>JACMQJ010000537.1 GCA_014377055.1 Candidatus Sericytochromatia bacterium | reverse complement strand
GCATCAAAACCTGTAAGCCACATATCCCTGACAATTACAAGTTTTAAAGGATTTTCGGAGTCTTTCATGCGATCAGCAATAAGTCTTCTACCCGATTTATTACGAATATGCTTTTGCCAATCAGCCCCGTCAGAAGCAGATCCAGTCATTACAACTTTAATTATTCCTGTTTCATCATTATCACTATGCCAGTCAGGACGTAACTGTGTAATCTCGTTATAGATCTCAACACAGATTCTACGACTCATACAAACAATCATTGCTTTGCCATCAAGTACTGCGGTTCTAGTTTCAAAATGTTCTACTAGGTCTTTGGCAATATCTTTTAATCTCTGAGGGCTACCGACAATAGCTTCAACCTTTGCCCAACGGGATTTTAGATGATGTTTTTCTTCATCCTCCTGATGTTCAGTAATTTCTTCAAATTCGGTATCAATACCTTGTTTTTCTTCTTCTTTAATATGAAGTTTTGCCAATCTGCTCTCATAATAAATCCTGACAGTAGCTTCATCCTCTACAGCCTGCTCAATATCATAAATATCAATATATTCGCCAAAAACAGCAGGAGTACTCTTATCTGTAAGCTCAATCGGAGTCCCTGTAAAACCAATAAATGAGGCATTTGGTAAAGCATCTCTTAGATATTTTGCCATGCCATAAGTTTCTATAACCTGTCCATTTTCTTTAACCTTAATTTTTTTATTGAAGCCGTACTGGCTGCGATGTGCTTCATCAGCAACAACAATGACATTTTTACGGGTTGTTAGAGCTGGATAAATTCCATCATCAGTTTCGGGAAAGAATTTTTGTATAGTAGTAAAAACAACGCCACCTGAAGCAACAGAAAGTAGTTTTTGTAAATCAGACCTTTTTTCTGCCTGTACAGGTTTTTGCCTTAATAACTGCATACAGTTGGAAAAAGTAGCAAATAATTGGTCATCAAGATCATTACGGTCAGTCAGTATGACAACTGTTGGATTATCCAGTTCTAAAACCAGTTTTCCTGTATAAAAAACCATGCTCAGACTTTTGCCTGATCCCTGTGTATGCCAAACAACACCACAACGACGATTTCCCATTTCTGCACTGGCTTTTTTTGTAGCAATTATTGCTTTATTCACAGCATAGTATTGATGATAAGCTGCCAGCTTTTTTATGACACTTTTTTTATCTTTTTCAAAAACAATAAAATGCTTAATAAAATCGATCAATGTTTTTTTATTTAATAATTCCTGAAACATGACAGTCATTTCAGGAGTATGTTGAGGTTGTTTTGTAGGTGATTTCCATCTCATAAATCTTGACCAATCGCTGGAAACAGAACCAACTCTGGCATCCATACCATCAGAAACAATCAGCATGGCATTATATTGAAATAAAGTCATAAGTGAATTTTTATAAGTCTGTAATTGCTCGTAAGCTTTAGCAACAGTAGCTTTTTCACTGGCTGCATTTTTTAATTCAATAATTACAAGTGGTATTCCATTGATAAATAATATCAGGTCAGGTCTTCTAGGAATACCACTTTCTATAACAGTAAACTGATTTACTACCAAGAATTCATTATTTTCAGGATTTTGAAAATCTATTAACCAAGCTTTATCACCTTTTATTCTGTCTCCCTGTCTGTATTCAACATCAACCCCGTCAACCAATAAATGGTGAATATGTTCATTATTAGTAATCAGCCCTGTATGTTCAACTCTTAGAATACGTTTTAAGGCATCTTCCTTAGCATCATTATTGAGTTCAGGATTTAACCTTTCAATAGCTTTTTTTAATCTTTCTACAAGTATTACTTCAGAATTAGATCTTCTTTCATCTACAATATCAAAACCATTAGCTTTTTGATAGCCAAGATTAACCAGCAAATCAATTGAATATATTTCTATCTCGTTCTCTGTTAATGACATATTTTCTTAGTTATTTATAGATATATTTTATTCAATAATTTTATATTTCATTTGTAAATAATGCAACTACAATTAATCTATTATCACTCATTTTCCTTTTACTTTGAAATATAGAATTATGTGGGAATGTGGGTAAGTGGGAATAAAAATGATATAATTAAAATTAGGGAAAAAAGGAGTGCAATAAAATTATGGCAATAATGACAAAAAAAGTTAGCCCTGATAAAAAAGGAAGATTAACATTAGGAAAATTAGTAGAGGGTGTTGATGGATTTAATGCAGAAAAGTTAGAAGATGGTACAATAATTTTAACTCCTTATGTAGAGTTACACCCTAGAGAAGTATGGTTATACAAAAATCCTCAAGCATTGTTATCCTTAGAAAAAGGATTAAAGCAAGCTGCTGAAGGAAAAACAGAATATTTAGGAGATTTTTCTCAGTATGCAGATATTGAAATAGATTAGAAATGTTTAGATTAGAGTTTACAAAAGAAGCTAAAGAAAATTTAGAAACATTAAAAAATAATCCAGCTTTAGATAAAAGATACAAATCAGTTCTTAAAGCTCTTGCTCTTTTATCTAAAAACCCAAAACATTCTGGGCTTAATTCACATAAATATAATTCAAAGCAAGGTCCTAATAAAGAGGATATTTTTGAAGTTTATGCAGAAAATAATACTCCAGGTGCTTATCGTATATTCTGGTTTTATGATCCAGGAAAAGGCGTTATTAGAATTTTAGCAATAACACCACACCCTTAGCTAATCTGTTTTTTTAACTTTCCAGTCATTAATATTTCTTTCAGTTGAGTCAAAACTTACTCCTACAAGTATTATTTCTTTTTTAGACAATAAATATTGCTCATAATATTTTTTATCTTCAATTTGTTTTATTGCCTGATTTGTAGAACTCATTTTAAATTCTAAAATATATACATGAGTTTCTGTTTCGATAACAGCATCAATCCTACCTTTATTGGTGTGTACCTCAGTTTTAATTCTTACTCCAATAAGAGTTAATATTAAATATATAATCGTATGATAATAGGCTTCCTTATCACTCATAAAGATTACTGCTGGAATTCCAGCGAACATTGTTTTTAGCTGATTAAAAAAAACTTCAAGATTATTTTCTTCCAGAGCCTCAGAAATATTATTAATCATAACTTCAGATTCATTACTGAATTTATCCGAAAAATCTGCCAGTATATGTAATAGCAAAGATTCTTTTACTTCAAGATTAGGATAAGACAGGGTATATTTTCTTCTGGTAATTGAAGGTTTTTCTATTTGTTTTATTGTTAAATAACCTGTTTGGAAAAGTAATGATTGAACGTTAATTTTATCAATATCATAAGCTTCAAAAATACTATCACCTGTTTTATAATTTTCCAGTTCAATTATATTTGTATTGAATTTTCTAATCATTTTTATTAAAAAAGTAGGAGTTCCTGAAGAAAACCAGTAATTATTTATTTGCTGAATGGTTAAGACACTTAAAATTGAATAAGGATTATAGACAAAATTCTTTCCATCCCAAGAATAGCCGTTATACCAGTTTTTTAAAGTATCTTTTAGATATTTTTGTGTTACTTTAAGTTCCTTAGCTGTAGCTTTAATATGGTCTTTAAAATAACTAAATAACTCTTCTTCTGTATATCCAAGCATTGTTGAAAAACCTTTTTCCAGAGTTATATCTCTCAAATTATTTAAACCTGAGAATACAGAAACTTTTGCAAACTTTGATACTCCTGTAAGAAAAGCAAACTTGATATATTGCTCTGATTCCTTGATTACTAAATAAAAATCTTTAATTATATCTTTCATGATATTTCTTATTTCGGAATTTTCAATAAATTCAACTATTGGTTTATCATATTCATCTATTAATATTACTACTTTGTCTTTTTTACCTAATTTCTCTATTAATTCTTTGAATGCTTTTTTATAATCATCACTATCTATTTTTAAATTATGTTTTTTATATAAAGTTTTAACTTCTGCCAAAAATGATTTTTTAAAACCATCTATTCCATTACTATAAGTAAAACCAGTAAAATCAATTCTAATAACAGGATATTTTTTCCATTCAATTTTGTCATAGATCCATAAACCTTTGAATAATTCCTGATTACCAAGAAACATCTCTTCTAGTGTACTGATAAGAAGTGATTTACCAAATCTACGAGGTCGTGAAAGAAAAAAGAAGTTTTTCTCATTATGTTCTAATAAAGCATAAATATCTTTTGTTTTATCTACATAAATATTATCTGATTCGATAATATCTCTAAAAGTTTGAATACCTAATGGTAGTTTCTTCATATATTAAATCCAAAAATACTAATAATAGTAGTTTATCATATTTTTAACTCACCCCCGCCTTTCAGGCACCCCCCTCTCTTTCTCCTAGCGTCGAAATAGAAGGGACTAAACATAATATTACTCTTACTCCCCTTCTTTGCAGCCCTTCAAGGCTGGAGAGAAGGGGTTGGGGGATGAGTTAAAATACTTACATTAATTATTTTTTCAATAGCAATAGATAAATTATTTTCAATATCATCATTACTAAAACGAATAATTTTAATATTTAAGCTATTAATTATACTTTCTCTTAAATTATCATATTATTGTT
>JACMQJ010000536.1 GCA_014377055.1 Candidatus Sericytochromatia bacterium | reverse complement strand
GCTTTGACACCTGAATAAGCAATTTTTTCATATAATTCTGATACTTTTTCTGCTGATTTGGCATAAGTTAGTTTTCTTTTGACAAGCCAGTCAGCTAGACCCATTGAGCCTACTCCCAAAATACGATATTCATTATTATGTTTTTCTGCTTCTGGAACAGGTGCAGCAGATATTTCAATGGTATTATCCAGTATTTTTACACAATAAGCAGTTAATTTCTCTATTTCTGAATCTTCAACAATAGCAAGATTTAAACTTACAAGATTACATGTATGTAATTCTCCTGCTTTAATTTCTTTAACTATTGTATTGGCATCTTTTAGTTCTTTTTTCGTAACTATTGAAGGTCTAAAATTAGAAAATGATTCTGTACATAAGTTTGCATTACCAATCATACCAGCATGTTTATTAGGATTTGTTTCATTGATAGCATCTTTAAAGGTTATATAAGGCATACCTGTTTCGACAACGGTTTTTAAAAAAGTTTTGAATAATTCTTTAGCATTAATGTCTTTTTTAAAGTCAAGTTTTTGAGTTTCTAAAAAAAGATATTTTTCTCTAAACTCATTACCATACAACTCAGCCAATTCTATTTTAAATTTTATTCTAATTTCGTTAGGGTCAAATAAAGTCCAGCTTTGATTATTTTCAACTCTCTCCATAAATAAATCTGGTATAACAATTTGAGGGAATATATCAAAAGTCTTTTTTCTAAGATCACCATTTTCAGTTTGGCAATTCAAGAAATCTTCTATATCAAGATGCCAAATATCAAGAGCAACGGTTATTGCACCAGCTCTAGCACCTTGTTGATTAACAGCTATACCAGTATCATTTATTAGCTTAATCCAAGGCATTACTCCAGAGCTTGCACCTTTGACTCCTCTAATATATGAGCCAGATGCTCTGATACGACTGACATTAACTCCACAACCTCCAGCATTTTTACTGATTTGAGCAATTTGATCAAGTGTATAATAAATACTATCAAGATTATCATCCATAGCTCCAATAAAACATGATGAAAGATTGCCATTAGGCTTTCTTAAATTTAAAAGTATGGGAGTTGCTAAACTGATTTTTCGACCAGCAATAGCATGATAAAAATCTTTTGCAGCCTGTAATCTATTATCTTCTTTTTCAGGTATCGCTATTAATAAAGCAATACTTAAAAACATTTCTTGAGGAAATTCAAATATTTTACCTGAATCATTAATTAAATAACGATTTACTAATAGATTCATACCTGCATAGTCAAATCCTAAGTCATATTCATAATTTAATTCTTTGCTTATTTCATCAATTTGTTCTTTGGAATAAACCTCTAAAATCTTTGGGTCATATAATTTTTTGCTAATTGCTTGCTCCAAAAACTCATAATAATTATTAGAGATTCTTGTTTTTGAAATATCACTATAAACACCATCCAATAAGAGCCTCGATGCAACAAAACGCCAATCAAGATCGTCATAGTTTTTAATATCAGTCAGTTTTAAAGCTTGTGAAATTAATAATTTTCTTAGATAATCATCGGAAATATTTTTGTCTTCGATATCTTCTACATAGCTAAGAAGTTTATGATAATCAACTTTTAGACCTATTGTTACTTTTACAAGTAAATTAATCAATTTATTATCAGTTATTTTTATTTCAGTTAGATTATTAGTTATAGTCGTGTTCATTATTTACTCAATTAAAATATAAAAAAATTAGATTGATGAAATATTAGATTTCATCCCAACCTTCAATAGCAGTAGCTTGTGAATAGTTGGTGACAGTAGATTCAAAAAAGTTACTCTTGACTGATTCACCACTATTATCAGACATTAGCTCAAAGCTTTGATAAGGATTTTCGTTATAACCAGGATAAAGTGGCTCAAAACCAATGTTGACTATTCTTTGATTTACCAAGTACTTAGTATACTTTTCAGTACTTTTTGTATCCATACCAGCGATATTATTACCTAAGATATAATTCGTCCATTCTATTTCTTGTTGAGCCGCAATAGCAAACATTTCATGTACTAACTCTTGGGTAATAAAATTATCATTTTCTTGATTAATAGTCTTAATTACTTTAACAAAAAGATCGATATGGGTTAACTCATCTCTGTTAATATATCTTATTTCGTCAGCAGTACCAAGCATAACGTGTTTTGTGGCAAGATTATAAAAGAAAATAAATCCATTATAAAAATATAAGCTTTCAAGAATATAATTGGCAACCATGACTCTGGCAAAATTTGTATTACTTGATGAATTAATAAAATCTTGATAAATGCCAGCTATATATTTATTTCTATCAAATAAAATATCATCTGTTCTCCAAAGCTCATAAACCTTGTTTCTTCTCTCAATAGGTATAATACTTTCAAGAATATAAGCATAACTTTGTGAATGTATAACTTCTTGATACTCTTGAATTGCTAACAAAGTTCGAACTTCTGGAGCAGTTATATAATTGGCAATATTAGGAATATTATTAGTTTGAATACTGTCAAGAAAAGTCAAGAAAGATAAGATACTTTCAAAAGCTTTTTTTTCATGTTCATTCAAGTTTTGATAGTCGAGAGTATCTTGTGATAAGTCTACTTTTTCGGGTATCCAAAAATTAGCAAGCATAACTCTATAAAGAGATTTTGCCCACGTGTACTTTATTTCATTAAGGTTAAACAGGTTAGTAGTACTACCATTAATTATTCGACGATTTATGAGACTATCATCGCCATTAGGGTTAAAGATCGGTTTAATTTTTAATTCGTTCATTGTTTCATTCATTGTTTTAATATATATAAATTTAACTCAAAAGTGATAAAAAAATAATCATAAAAATTATTTAATTCTAATTTTTTAATCACAATAGTTTTAATAATAAATTGTAAAATTAGGTAAGTGTCCTAACTTATAACATCCTGTTATTCTTACCATCTCTTTTTAGATATTGAATAGAAATTTAACAAAAAATTTATGTTATTTTTAAACATTATTCTTTTTTCAATTTCTATTTTGAAAGCTCATCTCAACTAAAAATTATCTTAGTAGTCTTTAATTATACCCCAAAATTTTATTCTCATCGACAATAATAAATAATATTTAGAAGGATTTTTTTTGGTAACGAATTTTATATTTTAGTGTTTATTATCACAAATACTATTTTGTTTCGGCATCAATAAAATCGACCAGTTCTTTTAATCGTTCATCACTAAAGTCAACAAACTCAACCCCCATTGTAATTGCCTCAAACATAGACCGCTCAATATGTTTGACAATACCTTTGATATTTCTAAACGTAATATTATTATTTAATTTAAACGTCATAACTACTATATCACCAGGATTATAGCTACCCACTGTACCTATAGAAACGCCACCAGTACTAATATCTCTGATTAGACCATTACTTCTAAAATTACCTTTTATAATAGAAACAAAAGTTTTTAATTGTATTCTTGAATACATACG
>JACMQJ010000535.1 GCA_014377055.1 Candidatus Sericytochromatia bacterium | reverse complement strand
TTGATTCTTTGGCTGAAAGCTTAGAATTAGGACTATTAAATTATGAAACGTGTAATTTATTAGCATTATCTTTACAAGAAATTGGAGATGCTGAAACAGCAAAAGTGTATTTTGATAAAGCTATTGAGTTAATATAAAGTATTTATTTAAAAAAGTTTGTTGTTACACTTCTTTAAACAAATTGGTGATCTTAAACATGTTCATATAACATCTCAAAAGTGTAAAATTAAGTTTAAGTTAGATTTTACTTAAACTTAATTAAAAAACTAATCCTGCCATAAGAGGAAAAAATGAAAAATAAAAAAATTACGTCATTACTATTAGCTAGTGTTACTGTTTTATCAGTTTCAAATAGCTCTTTTGCTAGACCTGCTTTTATGTATAGCTATGTTACAGGCATTGCTTATAAGATTGATGGTTTGGTTGATATGAAGCCTAAACATTGGGCTTATGGAGCTGTAAAATATGTTGTTGAAGATCTTAATATTATGGATCCCGAAACACCAACTAGATTTCTCGGTGATAAAAAAGCAACAAGATACCAATTAGCAAAAGCATTTTATAATGCAGCCAAGGGCTTAGAAGATATATCAGAAAAAGATTTGAGATTAAATAAAGCTAGTCTTGATAATACTCTAACTGATGTGAATGATGATAACAAAAAAGTCGTTAATAGTGTTGTTAATGAATATGGTATTATGCAGTTATTACCTGATAGCCGCTTTATGGGTGGTCGTGAGATGACAAGATATGAGCTTGCATTTGATATGAATAATTATTTACTCCTACTAGAAAAAAAGATTGGTATAGCTGAAACCCTAGCTAGAGATAGAGCTGTTGAATTAAAAGATTTGACTACAGATCACTGGGCTTATGCTGCAAGCAAAAATATTGTTGACAAATATAAAATTATGGACGGTTATCCTCAAGGCGTTTTTGGTGGTGATCAAAAGCTTACAAGATACGAAGTTGCAGCACTTATTAAAAGGTTTGTTGAATACGTAGATAAAAATATTTTATCTATACCAAAACCAACTCCGACACCCACTCCTACAATAGTACCAACTCCTGTTCCTACAGAAATACCAACACCAATTCCAACTGTAACCCCTATTCCTAAAAAACCAGAGAGCCTTGCGGATCTAAAGGCGGGAGGTGTTATAGCTAACTTATTTAATCCTTCTGCAAATAATAGCTTTAATAAATTTGATCCTGGATTAAATCTTGATGCAAGTTTTTGGTTTGAAAGATTTGGGTTTAGTGTTAATGGTGAATATTTATTCAGTGATGATAAAGCATTTCAAAATTCACCAAGAGTTAATGCTGGTGGAACTGTAAATATGAAATTATTGGGATATACAAGTGACGAAGATTTGGCTGTAATAGTTGGACTTGGTTACAACTATACATCATGGATCAGTGGTTCAATTATGGCTGGAAGTGGCCCAAAAGCTAAGTTTGAAGTTGAATATCCTATTAACCAATGGGTTGCCCTCAACTTGAGAGAAGACTTTACTATTTATGTAGCTGGTAACACTGGTTGGAAGAATGACGTATTTGCTGGTGTTACAATACCTGCATCTAATTTATTTTCTATACAACTTGGTTATTATGGAAGTCAATATTCTGTTTCAAATGTATCCAGTTTTAATACACAAAACGGACTACAAGGATTTTTGAGATTTAGATTCTAAAAATATTTAATAGTAAAAAGAAAATATAATAATCAAGAAAAAAGGCTTTTTACATTGTAAGTACAAATTTAGAACTTTCTGTAAGAGAAATATTAAAAGCTAGAAAGCAAAGATGGAAAAATTGAAGTTATATTTAGAGATTATATAGTCAGAGCCCTGGATTAAGAGATTGTCAAAGCACTTCTAAAGTCTCTATTATCATTAACTTATTCATAGTTTTTAAAATATATAATTATTTATCATCTCTAAATAGAAAAATATGGTGCTACTATTGAAAAAATAAAAAGAAAGATTATTGACTCTAATTAGATCATAACCAATACCTATGATATATTAAAACTAAAAACATTGCATTAGATCTAGTTGTATCTGTCAAGTAGTTGTTTTGTCTAATCTACTATTAATTATTAATTTATTTTTTAGTACTAAATAATGAAAGTTGCTAGTAATTATTTTAGAAATAAATTAAAGTTATAAGCTAAAATAAATCCTAGAGATTTAATCAAGAATCCTTGTGCATTAATAGTATGAATATGTTTAGGAAATATAGATTGTATCCCACTGATACGCATATTCCTTTTTAAAAAAACTAGACATAAATCTATAACTTACAGTTATTTCAGAAAAATATTGTATTTAATTCTTGAGAGAATAGCAGTAAAAGTTTCAATAGAGTGTCTTTTAGTTTGTTTTATATAGTTGCTTGATAAAGTATTATCAGTCATGAGAGAATTTTTTTTTCTCATGACTGATAAAATAATTTTTAGCTCATCATACTAAGACTAGCAGGTAAAAACTTTGCTTCTACAGTATAATCTGTATTAGAAGTAATTAACTGAATTTTGAAATCGAAATAATATTCTCTTTTAGATTAGTTAAAAGTTCTATATTTCTCCATTAACTATTTTACAATTTCTAATTCTAACATTGTGACAAACTTTTAAAGGAAAAGCATTCATTTGAAAATAATCAGCTTCTGATTTACCTATTTCTGACATTACTTTAAAAACAACGAGAATTAAATCTTTAAGCTTATTTAATCTTCTAGAAAACCTTGATTTAGATATTTTATCTTTAATCAAGTTAGTAGCTGATAAAAAACATAAAGTTTTTGAGTAGTTACCAGCAAAATATTGGCAAGCTGTTACATATACAAATAGTATTTCAGTATCGGATAAGTTTGCTCTTTTATCACTTTTATGTTCTAAACCCTTTAATATTTAATCTATTAGAAGGTATAATTTATCTGGTTTCATTTCTTATCTCCACAATTTATGTTGGACATAAGAATTTTTCTCACAGTTTTTGTAAACTAGCAACTTCCATTAATTAATCACAAATATCTTTCTCACTTATCGGGGTTCCTTTTTTTAAACTTGTAGTAGCTTTCTTACCTAATATTTCATTTAAAAATTTAGGGTGCAACCCAAATCCAGGTCTTATAGATCTTATATTATCATCAGTAAAAATATCTCCTTCTTCAATATTTTTCACAACAAAAAGTGATCTAGAAAATTCTCTACTTTTTTGCATTTTTTCACTTAATTCATAATTAACTTGACCCAAAGCTTTTTCAATTTCTCTTACTGAATTAACCATGTTTTTAAATTCTATTGGTTCAAGAGAGAATGTAGAATCTGGCCCGCCTAAACTTCTATCAAGAATAAAATGTTTTTCAATAACTTTTGCCCCCAAAGCAATAGATGCTATCGGAACAGATATACCCAGTGTATGATCGGATAATCCAACTATTGTATTAAATCTTGAAATCATATCGGGTATTGTATTTAAATTAATCTCATTAAATGGAGCAGGATAGGATGATGTACATTTTAGAAGTATTATCTCTTCATTGTTCATTTTTTTGCATGACTGGATAGCTAATTCTATATCTTCAAGTCTGGCAATTCCTGTAGAAATAATTACAGGCTTACCTTTTGAGGCAACATATTCGATTAATGGAGTATCTGTTATTTCAAAAGAGGCTATCTTATAAGCAGGTACATTCATTTTTTCTAAAAAATCTACTGCATTTTTATCAAATGGAGATGAAAAACAGATAAGCCCCAAATTTTCAGCATAATATTTTAATTTTGGTTGCCATTCCCATGGAGTATATGCTTTTTTATAAAGAGAGTATAAATTATCTCCATCCCATGTAGTTCCTTGTTTTATTTTAAAAAATTCATTATCACAATCTAATGTTATTGTATCAGCTGTATATGTTTGTAATTTAACCGCATCAGCACCTGATTCTTTCATAGCTTTTATAGTTTTAATTGCTAAGTCAAAATCTTGGTTATGATTTGCGGATAGTTCAGCTATAAT
>JACMQJ010000534.1 GCA_014377055.1 Candidatus Sericytochromatia bacterium | reverse complement strand
TTTATTTTCAGAAGTGTTTTTTATTGATAAATAATAAAATATTTTTTAAGGTCTTTTAGCCACAGATTATCACATATAATTTCTTGAAATATTTGTCCTTATTTGTCCTTATTCGAGTAATTCGTGGCTAAAATATTTTTTAAGGTCTTTTAGCCACAGATTAACACATATAATTTCTTGAAATATTTACTCTTATTTGTCCTTATTCGAGTAATTCGTGGCTAAAAACTTATTTTTCAGCTGGCGGATATGTTGCCTCAACAGCAGTAAAATTTTCAAGAATAGCATAAAAATGCTTTGCACCCTTTGGGACAACCCATGAGTCGCCAGTTTCCAAGGTAATTTTTTGCTCATCAATATTTAGTTCTGCTTTACCACTGATTACATAGCCAACAGTTTCATATTCTCTGATTGAATATTCTCTACTTGCTTCAGGCTTCTCGTTTTCCCATAAACGCATAGAAATATTTTGACCCGAGGCAAGAAGTTTTTGTCCCATTGTTCCTACTGGTGATGATAAAGAACTAACTTTATTAAAAATGTTACTAGTCATAATTATTTTGTTCCTTTTTTTAATAAAAAATTTGATTTACTAATAAACTTAGTTTTTTCTAATTTTCTATTATCCAAATAATATTAAATCCTGTAACATTCTAACTAAAATTTTTGCAAAAACTGACACGATGTATATCTGTCAGTCCAAATTTTTTTATAGCTTCTATATGAATTTTTGTCCCATAGCCCTTATGTTTTTCAAATGAAAATCCAACATAATTTTTATCTATTTCGATCATGATTTCATCTCTAATAACTTTGGCCAAGATAGATGCTGCTGCTATTGATAAGCTTTTTGAATCACCTTTAATAATACACATCTGAGCCGTATCTACTCTTGGTATTGTTTTATTACCATCCACCAAAATATAATTATATTCACTTGATAAAGATGCTAATGCTCTTCTCATGGACAAAAATGTTGCTTGCAAAATATTTATTTGATCAATAACATTTGCTGAAACAATACCTACACCATAATCAATAGCTGATTCTTGAATTATGCTAAATAACTCACGTCTTTTTTTTGAGCTTAATAATTTTGAATCATTAACATATTTTAATTTAGATAATATATTATCTGATTTCGGTAAGATAACTACTCCAGCAACTACAGGACCAGCTAGACATCCACGACCAACTTCATCAACGCCAGCTATAAAATTATATTCGTTCCATAATTTTTTTTCATATTCTAATAATTGATTCATATTTTTATGCTGATTTTTATTTATTGCCAGATTTATGGATTAAATTTTGTGATTAATGGTGGGGGAAACAAGACTTGAACTTGTGACATCCTGATTATGAGTCAGGCGCTCTAACCAACTGAGCTATACCCCCGCTTTGACATTAAGGAATTATACTTTATTCTTTACTCGTGTCAAGTTTTTATTTAAAAATAAAAACTTTCTTCACAAACTAAAAAAAACTAACTAGTCAATGTATAATAAGTCAGAGATTGTTTCTTAACATTAAGAAACCTAATGATAATGTATTTACTAATTAAATATTTTTTTTGATTAAATAATAAATTGGAGTTTTAATTTTAATGAAATTAAAGTTTTTTAGTTTAATTTCTATAAGCCTTCTTGGGGCTTTTGCTGTACAAAATTATTTGCCTGCAAAGACAATTCAAGTTCAAGCTAAATCTTATGCAAGAATCACTAAAGTAGTTGGTCAAGTTAAGATACTAAAAAATAAAGACTGGATTAATCTTAATAAAAATGTTATCGTCAAAGTAAATGACCATCTTAAAACTTACCAAAAATCAAGAACTGAATTAACTTTTTCTGATGGTTCAAGAATCAGGCTAGATGAAAATACAGATATTGTTTTAATAAAAACTAAAACTTTAGAGAATAATTTTTTTAAGTTATTTGGCGGACATATCTGGGCAAATATAGCTAATAGAGGTAAAGGAAGGTTTGCTATGCAATCTTCAACTGCTGCTCTAGCTGTTATGGGTACTATTTTTGATGTTGGTACACAAAATAATAAAACCGAGGTATCTGTTTTTGAAGGTTCAGTTGGTGTACAATTACCATCTAAAACTATTGAAGATTTGGATAAGGGTTTAAATAACTTAAAATTATCTGTTGATGATAACAGAAATAAAATTAGTTCTAAGCCTCAAATTATTAGTAAGCCCGTAGAGGTTGAAAAACCTTATAAGTTGATTGATGGGCCTCATCAGGTTTCAAGAGAGAAATGGCTTGAAGTTGTTGAAAACCAAAAAATAACTATTGATAATAACTCAGTTGGAACGGTTTCTGAGCTAAGTAAAAACGAAATTAATAATGAATGGGTTCAGTGGAATAAAAACATTGACTCTAATAAACCAGAAAATGTAACTTTTAATAAATAAAAGTAGGAGGAAAACTTTGGAATTTGTAGCAACTATGACGGGTCAATCTTTACCCAATATTTTAAAGCTTTTTTCATCAAAAAAAATAACAGGTGCTTTAAATATATCTGAGTTAGATTTTAAGGGTACTATTTGGCTAAAAGATGGTCAAATAATACATGCTTACTCTAATAAAACAACTTCTTTAAAAGATTCGCTAAGATCCTTAAATATTTTATCTCCTGATAAATATGCAGAAGTTGAAGAATCTGGATTAGATGATTATTTAGTTGATCAGTTTGTTTTGGAAAAAGGCTATGTTCAAGATAAAATTATTACTTATATTAGATCTCATCAAATTGCTGAAACTTTATATTTTGTAGTTGAGCTTGAGAGAGTAAGTTATGAATTAAAAAAAGGCCAAGCTTTGCAAATTGGCAATGAAAGCTTGTTACCAAACTATAATTGGTTGGTAGAAATATATCAAAATAGCTATTCTTGGGTACAACTTCGTAATAAAATTTCTAAAAATGTTAATAGATTAAAACAAAGACCTCTAAAAAATCAAGAAATAACTAAAGAAGAAGAAAAATTACATAACATGTGTGATGGGAGAGCCATTAAAGATATTATTTTATGGAGTAGTACTACTTACTTCAAAGCATTTAGTATTCTTGCATCACTTGTCACCAAGAATCTTCTTGAAATCGAAGATACTGAAACAATTATGAATTCAAAAGTTATCTCAGAAATGGTCAAAGTTCTTGATAGTATGGAGCAAATGCCAGGTATCAAAACAGCTTTTGTTGTCGATAAAGAAGGTAAGATGGTCGCCAAAGACTCAAGAAGAGCTCACAGTGAAGATCAGGCAAATAGTGAAACAATGGCAGCAATTTTTTCAACAACAGTTGCTAACTTTGAAACTAATATGAAAGATGAAGAAGATGACAGTACCAATCAAGAATTAATTGAGCAATTGCTAGTTGAAAGAAATAATGGTGATAAGACATTGTTATTTGTTGCAGGTAAATTTATTTTGGTTACAGAAGCTTTTAAAGATTGTGATTGGGGACTATTACGCTTATCTGCCAAAAGGTCAATAAATTCAATTAAGCAACTTATATCTATGTAAGGCTTAATGCAAGATAATAACACACCTTCAACTGATAGTGAATCTCTTTTGGCTGCTGTCAGTTACTTCCCTTTTTTTAGTTTAGTAATGATTTTTATATACAATAAAAGATATTTTGTTAAATATAATGCTGGTCATGCAATAATAATTTATACACTGAGTTTAATCTTTTTAATAAGCTATATAGGTATATATAGTATTTTAAGAAATATAGTAACAGATCTATTTATGATTAATGTAGCGTGGGGATTAGTTTTTTCTTTTCATCTATTAATTAATTTTATTTATCTTCTTTATTGTTCTGTCCAAGCATACCTAGGAAGATATATGGTCGTACCTATCGTTACTAAGATTTATTATGTATTATTTAATAGATAAAGATAAGATTTTTTTTAATTAGGAACATTTTAATGCTTACAAGAAAACCTGCTGTTGCTAATACATTTTATACTAGTAACCCTCAACAATTATCTCAAGAAGTACATAGTTATTTGGAACAAGGTCAAAATTTAAAAGTCGAGGGAAGAATAAAAGGTATTATTGCACCACATGCAGGGTATATTTACTCTGGAATTGTTGCTGGCTCAGCTTATAAACAATTTTTTAATTTGGATCTAACAAAGCATTGGAAAATTATTATAATAGGGCCAAGTCATAGATACCCATTAAGAGGAGCTTCTATCTGTGCTTATGATTTATTAGAAACACCATTAGGAATAATTAAAGTTTCTGAAATAGCAAAAGAAATGGCAAAAGAAATTGGATTTATACCTGATGCAGATAAATTTGAACATTCTCTTGAAGTACAATTACCTTTTTTACAAACGGTTTTTAAAAGCTTTGAAGTTATACCAATAGTCGTTGGTAATATTGATATAATGTCTTTTGTCCAATTTTTAAAAAAATATGATGATAATGAAACATTATTTGTTATCAGTACAGATTTGAGTCATTTTTTTCCTTATGATCAAGCAGTATCCACAGATCTGCAGACTAATAAATATATCTTAGAATCTGATATTAATGCTATGGCAAATAAGGGAGATGCTTGTGGTATCGTTGGTGTTCTAACATCAATGATTTTGGCAAAAGAGATGGGCTGGAAGACAACTTTTCTTGATTACAAAAACTCAGGCGATACAGCAGGAACAAAAGATAAAGTAGTTGGATATACTTCTTTTGCTTACTCCCTACCAACTGAATCTAATCCTTAGGTTAAAAAGATTAACTTTAAATTAACAAAAAAGTAACTTTTACTTAAACTCAACAAGGTAAGGCTACTTTTAACTATAATATATTAAGCTTATATATTTTAATATATTTTTAAATGGAGTTAAAGATTAAATGGATCTTGGATTAATCGGAACATCAATACAAACATCTGCTATAAGTGGAGAAGTTGGTAGTACAATTAACTCTGGTATTAGTAGGGAAATTGCCAGCAGTAGTATTTCAGGTCTTTCAAAATCTGATTCAATGTCTTCAAAATTTAATTCAGGTGAAATACCTGCTGTTAGGTCAGGTTTAATTAATAAATTAGCTAATGCTCCTGGTAACATAGCTAGAGGAACAATGAGTGCTGCTGGTGATTTTGGTAACGTTATAGCCAATGACGTTTTACCAAAACCAGAGCCATTAAGCACAACCTTATTAAGAAATAAATTTTTGGGTGCAATTCTAGTTGGTGGATTTATCAATGGTCTTCAAGGCTTAGTAAAAGTAGCTACTGGAGAATATACAAGAGACGAAGCAGTACATCAAGTAGCAAAAGATACTTCGATGGGTGCTATTTCAGGTTTGTCGTTCGCAAGTGGAATGGGTATTACAGCATCTGTTCTTGGTGGAATTATGGGAATAGGTGGTGTCCCTCTATCAATAGCAGCTCTTACTATAGGCACATTATCATCAATGGGTGCAGCCAAACTAGCAACAACTTATATTCCATTTTTTGCTGACAAAAAACCAGTTAAATAATTTAAATGTTTACTAAAAAAGCTCCTAAATAAAAGGAGCTTTTTTTATTTGAAATCAAGCCAATTTTTTAATAGTTCCCATAATGGTGGTCCAAGTATTAATAAACCGACTAAAGCGGATGATATTGCTGATATTAAAACTGCGGCAGCAGCAACGTCTTTGGCTATTTTTGCTAGAGGGTGCCTTTGTCTGCTGTAGAGATCAATTGTACTTTCAATAGCTGTGTTAAACATTTCTGCAACTATAACCATAGTTACCACCATAGTCAAAATAGCTAACTCAATTCGGCTTATTTGTAAATAAAGACTAACAATAAAAACTATTATTCCCACAGTAAGATGCAAACGCATATTTCTTTGTGTTTTTATTGTATATCCAATTCCTTCTACAGCATATTTAAAACTATCGAACAGATTATTTGCTCTAATTCTTGGCATTAATTAATTTCCCTTATCTTTACATATATTAGCAGTAATTTCTTAGACCTTAGAAAATTAGAATAATAATTATTTTTGCGATTTATTTTCTATCTCTAACAAGTATCAATCAAAATGATAAAATTATATTCTAGTTAAAAAGTAAGTTATGATATATGTTTGAGCTATTAGAAAAAGGTTTTATTCTCTTATCTTTTTGAAAAATAGGGGCTAGGAGTGAGTTTTTGCAAGATTTTATAGAAAAAATATATAAAGCAGTTGCTTATGAGCGTAAGCAAGGCTTTTGTGATGCTCAAGGAAATAAATTTAATTTTTCTGAATTTATCAAAAATGAAACAAAAATTCTTTTAGAAAAGATAGATAATCCTAATAAAAAAACATTACTAAAAGAAATAGAAAAGACATTTGATTCATATCCTGAAGCTTCTATTTTTGAAAGAAAAAATAAGATAAAGAGTTTGTATGATTATATTGAACATCTTGAAAAAAATCAGCCCTTAAATAAACCAATAATAAAAGATACTACAAAGAGCTATGACTCAACATTAAAACAGACAAATAAAATTGATGATAAAAATCTTACATGGGAAGAAAGACCTGTTCAATTTATTAAAGGTATTGGCCCCAAGTTAGCTGAAAATTTAGCCTCAGCAGGGATTATAAATATAAAAGATCTCTTTAGACATTACCCGCGAAAACATCTTGATTATGCTAATAGAACCCAAATAAAAAATTGTAAAATTGGTCAATTGGTAACAATATGGGGTTCAATTAAAGATGTAAATTGCTTTACTCCACCAAATAATAAAAATATTACAATCTTGTCTATAACTGTATCTGATAGCACAGGTAAAGTTAAGTCAAGCTGGTTTTATGGTGGTGCTAATAAGTATATGCAAGAGCAGTATAAAAGGCGTTTTCCAATAGGGGCACAAGTTTTATTAAGTGGTGAAATAAAACTTGATAAGTATACAAAAAGTTTTGCGATTGACAAACCAGAAGTCGAGGTTTTGGGAAATGTTGATATTGATGAAGTTGATTCAATTCATACAAATAGGATTGTTCCTGTTTATCCACTAGTTGAGGGTCTTAATCTAAAATGGTTAAGAAAAACTATCAAAATAGCTCTTGATACATACAGTAATGAAATCGAAGATCATTTACCAAAATGGTTAAAAGAACAATTTAATTTATTTGATTTAGCTACTTCTATTAGAGAATTTCATTTTCCTACTGATATGGATATTCTTGAAAAAGCAAGACATCGTCTAGTTTTTGATGAACTATTTTATATGCAATTAGGCTTTGCTTATCGTCGAAAACAAGAGCAATTACATGTAGATGGAATTGTGTTTGAAAATACAGGTACTTATGTTAATCAATTTTTGGCTAATCTTCCTTTTAAATTAACTAAAGCTCAAGAAAATGTTTTTAAAGAAATAACCAAAGATTTAGGTTCACCAAAACCTATGAGTCGGTTGGTTCAGGGTGATGTTGGATCAGGTAAAACAATAGTGGCTTTATTGGCATTATTAATTGCTGTCCAAAATGGTTATCAGGGTGCAATTATGGCTCCTACAGAAATATTAGCAGAACAACATTTTAGAAAGTTTAAAGAATGGCTCGAACCACTTGGCTTAAAAGTTGATTTTTTGGTAGGTAGTCAAACAAAAAAAAATAGACGTGAAGTTTTAGATAATCTTTTATCTGGTGCAACTCATGTCACAGTTGGAACACATGCTTTGATTCAAGAAGAAGTTAATTTTAAAAATCTTGGTTTGGTCGTTGTTGATGAACAACATAGATTTGGTGTAGTTCAACGTGCTACATTGCGAGGGAAAGGTAAAAACACTGAAATACTGACAATGACTGCCACTCCTATTCCACGAACACTTGCTTTATCATTACATGGGGATCTTGATATTTCTGTAATTGATGAGCTGCCACCTGGTAGAACACCAGTAAAAACAGTATTAATTAAAGGAAAAGGTAGAGAAAAAGGCTGGGAATTAATTCGTGATGAAGTAAAAAAGGGAAGACAGGCTTATGTCGTTTTTCCACTAATTGAAGAGTCAGAAAAGCTAACTGCAAAAGCCGCAACGGTTGAAGCTGAAAAATTACAGCAAAAAATATTTCCTGAATTAAAAATAGGTTTATTGCATGGTCAAATGAAGAATAGTCAAAAAGATGAAATCATGCAACAATTTGTCAAACATCAAATTGATATTTTAGTTTCAACAACTGTTATTGAAGTTGGTGTTGATGTACCTAATGCAACAGTGATGGTGATTGAGAATGCAGAGAGATTTGGTCTATCTCAGCTTCATCAACTTAGAGGAAGAGTTGGTAGAGGATCAGACAAAAGCTTTTGCTTGCTAGTAAGTGATAAACCTGGTGAAATAAGTGAAAAAAGATTGGAAATAATGACAAAAACTAATGATGGATTTATTATTGCTGAACAAGATTTAAAAATTCGTGGACCTGGTGAATTTTTGGGAACAAGACAAAGTGGATTACCTGATTTTTTACTTGCTGATTTGGTGAGAGATACAGCTATACTAGAAGAAGCACGTAATGCAGCAAGATTAGTTATCGAAAAAGATAATGAGTTAAATTTTAAAGAGCATAAATTAATGAAAAGTGA
>JACMQJ010000091.1 GCA_014377055.1 Candidatus Sericytochromatia bacterium | reverse complement strand
TATTAGATGAAATAACTGTAAAAGATTTATTAAAGGCTAATGAAAAGACAAAGTTTTTAACTAATCTACATGTGGTAATAGTGATATGATATGTTATTTTGTTAAACGATATTGCTAAATTATTATGTCAATTTAAAACATGCTATAGCTATTTTTTATTCAATATCTAAAAATATGTACATTTTTAAACTTTTAGTCACAAATTAAGCGATTTATTATAAGATGATTAAATACACATAAACTAATTATAAAAAAGGTTTCTTATGTCCAGCAATGAAGAACTTAATGAAAAACAGGAAACAGCTAAATTAAGATTATCTCCTTCAAATGCTGAAAGCAAGAAAATAATCGAGGATACATATAGTTTTTACTCTTCACAAAAAGTAGAAATTGAAGAAGAAATTTCTCCTGTAACTACAAAAAGAGGTACATCACCACTTATCAAAAAAAGAACGTCAGAACTCAAGCAATCAGATGCTGAAGTCTATACAGAAATAAACTCTATAGATAATTTAAATACTGGTTTACAAGACCAAATTAAAAATGCCATGAATTCCGAAAAAAAGGCTTTGATACAACAAATTATTAACGAAATAGCTAAAGATGAGCAAGATTTTTTTACTAAAGAAGATAGCATATTGGGTTCTTTAAAAAAGGTCGAAAAAGATGCTCTCGCTAAAAAAGTAGCTGAAATGCAGGTTCCAAAAGAAATTACAGAAGTTAATGTTTCTGCAATTATTAGCTGCATTGGTAATATAAAACCAAGAAAAATTAGATAAAGAGAATTAGAATGCAATTTAAAAAGTTAGTTCCATTAAAAAAAGTCATAATAAACTCTTTTGGTAAAGAAAAAGCTAGTAAATATTTACGAGGCATTGAAATAAATTCAACAGATACGAGTAATTATTCAAACACCTCAAATATTTATCAAGAAGCCTTAAGCTTCCTCTATAGTGGAGATATGGATAAAGCTATAAATTATGTTATTTTTGGTCTCGATCTTGAAAGAAACAATAAACTCTTATTTAACTTATGCAAAAACATGACTTTTTTATTAAGTAAACATTTGGTTGAAAATAATTCTGAGTTGTATCGAAAAAAATACAATGCTGATTTAGAAAAAGGTCTTAAATTAATAAGAAATAAAATAGATGAAATAGAAAAAAAGTTTTCCTTTGATCGAACCAAAATATCTCGTTTGCAAATAGAAATAGAAAATAGTAAACCAAAATTTTTATCTATAGGTAAATTTTCTGTAACTCATATGATGAAAAAGAGAAAATTAGAACCTATTATTAAAATCTATGAAACGGAGTTAAATGAATATGAACTCAAAATACAATCGTTATCGAAAGATATGGAAGATATAGAAAGTATTGCTCAAGTGGAAGAAGATGTAAGAGTGTTAGGGTTAATTATTGAGGTTTGCGTTTTTCCAGCAAAATTTGAATGGTTAGTTAATAAATCAGAAAAAAGTCCTGAGAATGTTGTATAAAAAAGAAATATATTTATACTTTTTTCTTTAAAATAAAAGATAAATGAAAGAATCAAAACGTCAAGATGAATAATAAATTAATTGAATGTGTGCCTAACTTTAGTGAAGGTCGAGATAAAAATATAATTGATCAAATAACCTCACAAATTGAGAGTGTTGATGGTGTTAGACTACTTGATGTAGATGCTGGTAATGCTACCAACAGAACGGTTGTAACATTTGTTGGTAATCCCGAATCTGTGGTAGATGCAGCTTTTTTGGCTATCAAAAAAGCTAGTGAATTGATTGATATGAGTAAGCATTCAGGAGAGCATCCACGTATGGGAGCGACAGATGTTTGCCCTTTTATACCAGTAGCAAATATATCTATTGAAGAAACTATTGAATATGCAAAAAAATTAGCTGAAAGAGTTGCTAAAGAGCTTAATATACCTATTTATTTGTATGAATCAGCTGCAACTAAGCCTGAGAGAAAAAATCTTGCGACTGTCAGATCTGGAGAATATGAAGGATTAGCCAAAAAATTACAAGATAAGCAATGGCAACCTGACTACGGTGGAGCTAATTTTAATGTTAAATCAGGAGCTACAATAATAGGTGTTAGAGATTTTTTGATTGCCTATAATGTTAATTTGAATACAAGATCTACACGTAAAGCAAATGCAATTGCTTTTGATGTTAGAGAACAAGGTAGGATAAAAAGGATTGGAGATCCTGTAACTGGTGAAATAGAGAAAGATATAAATGGAGAATCAATCAGAATAGCTGGTACATTAAAAGGAGTTAAAGCTATAGGTTGGTTTATCAAAGAATTTGATATTGCCCAAATATCTATGAATTTAACCGATTATAATGTAACCTCTGTTCATCAAGCTTTTGATGAAGTTGTAAAAAAGGCTGATGATAGGGGTATTAGAGTTACAGGCTCTGAAATAGTTGGTATGGTACCTCTAAAAGTAATAACTGATGCGGGGAAATATTTTTTAAAAAAACAAGGAAGATCCTCAGGTGTTTCTGAAAAAGAATTAATTCATATTGCTGTTAAATCTCTTGGTCTTGATGAATTATACAAATTTGATCCCAAGAAAAAAATTATTGAGTATTCATTAGAAGATAATCAAAGCTCAACACTTATTAATCTTAATCTAAAAGATTTTGCTGATGAAACAGCTTCCGAATCTCCAGCACCTGGTGGTGGATCTATTTCAGCTTATGTTGGTGCGTTAGGAATATCGCTTGCAACAATGGTTGCCAATATTTCAGCGAATAAAAGAGGTTGGGATAACGAAATAGAATCTATGTCTGAATATGCAGAACAAGGACAGATAATTAAAGATAATTTATTAAAATTGGTTGACCAAGATACATACGCTTTTAATCAAGTTATGACTGCTATGTCTCTAGCAAAATCAACTAATCAAGAAAAAGAATTAAGAAATAAAGCTATAGAAAAAGCTAATAAAAATGCGATGCTTGTACCTTATCAAATTATGGAAACATCTTTTAAATCAATGGAAATTATTAAAGCTATGGCTGAAAGAGGGAATCCAAACTCTGTGACAGATGCTGGTGTAGGTGCTATGTGTGCTAGAACAGCTGTGATTGGGGCTTTTCTTAATGTTAAAATTAATGCATCTGGACTAGATGATAAAGCTTTTGTTGATGATATTTTGGCAAAAGGAAATAAAATGGTTGAAGAAATTAAAAAACTTGAATCAGAAATTATTTTGATTGTTGAAAGTAAAATTAAATAGCCAATGGATAAGATTTAACAATAAAATAACTATTTTAGAATTATCATAAGATGGTATAATAGCAAAACCGACGTCATGATAACACTTATGAAAGATGATTTAAAATGCTTGAGTATCTTATTAAACGCTTAATAATGATTCCTATTACTTTATTAGGTATTTTTACTATTTCATTTGCCTTACTTTATATAGTACCTGGCGATCCTGTTTCAACAATAGTTGGACAACATGCCGACCCCGAAACAATCAAAGCTATTAGAGAAAAAATGGGTCTTGATAAACCTATTCCTGTTCAATATGCTATGTATTTGGGTAAAGTTGTTCATGGAGATCTTGGTAGAAGTGAAGTTAGAAATGAAGATGTTACTCCTGCTATTATTGAACGATTCCCTGCCACAATAGAATTAACAATTGCCTCAATCTTAATTGCTGTTATTTTTGGTATTCCAATAGGTATTATTTCTGCAATGAAACCCTATTCATTTTGGGATAGATTTTTTATGGTCTTTGCTATAGCAGGAGTATCATCTCCCAATTTTTGGATTGGTCAAATTCTAATTTTAGTTTTAGCTTATCAATTAAAAATATTACCTGATGGTGGATATTCAGAATATTTTCCTGAAAACCTTAAATTTTTAATTTTACCTGCCTTAGCTTTAGGGATCAGAGAAGTAGCTGTTATTGCTCGTCTTACTCGTTCTAGTATGCTTGAAGTTGTTAGATTAGAATACGTTAGAACTGCAAGAGCAAAGGGTCTTAAAGAATCTACTGTAATAATTAAACATGCTCTTAGGAATGCTTTAGTTCCTATTGTTACATATATTGGTATGGACATTGGTTATTTACTTGGTGGTGCAGTTATTACCGAAACAATATTTACTAGACCTGGAATTGGTTTATTAGCAGTTCAAGCATTGAGAGATAAAGATATACCAATGGTACTTGGAACAGTTTTATTTGCCTCATTTTTAATAGTTGTTGCCAATTTATTAACTGATTTATCTTATGCTGTATTAGACCCAAGAGTTAAGCTAGGTAAATCTTAATCATTACTAATAATTAGTCCATCTAAACCAAACATTTCGGTTAAAATGTTTCCAAGCTCATAAGGTATAGATTCTTGATTTTTTAGCTCATCTGTAAATACGATGTATGCAAGTTGTGAATCATCGAGCTTCATACCAACCTTCCATCTATTTTCTAGGCTAAAATTTGGCAAAACTATATCAATGCTTTTTGGTATCTCTTTTTCTGCAGTATTTTGACCTGAGCCAGGTTGTATGTATAAAGTCAGTTTTGGGTGTGGCTCAAATGCCAAAAGGTAATCTTCGTAAAATGTTGGTGTCTTATATTCACTAATTTTGTTTTTACCTTTTATTAATGGAATATAGCTTTTTTTATTTACTAGTTTTATTTCACTTTCACTTTTATTTAAAAGTTTCCACTCTAACACTATACCTACAGTATGAGGATATATTTCTTCAACATGAACATGATTATTGGCAATTAATGTTGCTCCAAAAGAAATTGCTTTGGCAGCCATACGAGCATTTATTTCTTCAATAAATTTCATTTCACCATTAATATATTGACTATTATTTAGCAAAAAGTTTTTAATAGCTTGTCTAGTTAATTCAAATTCATTAAAACCACCAACAAAAATAACTTGATCAATTTTGATTTTATCAGAATCATCAAAAGTATTATTTGTTTCTTTTTCTTGCAATAATTTTAGATTAATAAATCTACTAAGAACACTTTCTATTCCTATTTTAACTTCCGCAAAAGCTTCTTCAACCTCTGACATATAACAAATTAATGGGCTTTCTATTATTGGTAATTTTTTGGAATAACTTGGATGTAGATTTGCGGTTTGAATATTTTCGGTTATATAGTTGGCACAATCAACCTTATACTCTTGAAGCTTTTTGTATAGCTCATAAAAAGTGTTTGTTCCTGTTTTTAATTCTTTTTCTTCTGTCCTTTGATAAGCTATTTGTAAAAGCTTTGTATCAAAATATACTCCTGCTCGACCAAGTTCTGAAATACCGTTACCATCATTTTTTAAGACTTCTACCTTATTCTCATTTAATTTGCATAAAGTTACATCAAAAGTACCACCTCCCATATCACAAACAAGAACATTTCCTTTAAAATACTCGTTATGCTCATTTTTATACCAATGACTATAATAAGCAGCAGCAGCAACAGGCTCACTAATTAATTGAATGAGAGGTAAGTTTAATTTTTCTTTGATTATTTTTTCTAATTTTGGACGACCAAGGTGATTTGGCTGTCTAGTTATCCATGATTGAGGTAC
>JACMQJ010000533.1 GCA_014377055.1 Candidatus Sericytochromatia bacterium | reverse complement strand
TGTGTAAGCAACCTTCGATTCTAAATAATCCGATTTACGGTGATACATTCTTTTGGAATTACATAGATTCTGAATCATAGAAAATACTATTTATGCTAATTCAGATGGTATTGTAGAAGATATTTACCGACTCAAAAAAAATATTATTAACCTTTAAAAATCAAGATATTTTATAAATAATAAGATAAAAATGAATTTATTGAAATGAAATCACAAAATAACTTTTTATAAAAATACTAAAATTCCAAATAAAATATTATATTATATAACCTGTTATGTTCTCGGACTGTATGAACAACAATACTTATAAAAAAATGAATTATTTAACTTAAAATTAATAGTTTTTTGTTTTAGTAAAACGGTTTTTAAGATTATTATATAAGTAAAAAAGGATAATAAAAATGAAATATTATGGATTGTTCGGGAATTTAGTGGCAAAATCTGGTAAAGGTGATGAACTAGCTTCTATCTTGCTAGATGCTTCAAAAATATTGTCTAACTCTAAAGGTTGTCGTCAATACATTGTTAGTAAAGATTTAAAAGATGAAGATTGCATTTGGATAAATGAAATTTGGGACAGTATAGAGGATCACCACGACTCTTTAAAAATGGATGTAGTCAAAGAGTTAATTTCAAAAGCTATACCTATCTTAGCTAAACCACCAGAAAAAGGATTTGAAATGGAAGTTATTGGAGGAAAGGGTATTTAAATATTAATAAACATCACATATATTTTGTGGTTTATTAGTATAAAAAATAGCTAAATAGTCATATTTATAAAAAATCTAATAAATAATAGATTTTTTATGTATTTTAAGAAAGAGAGATTATGAATAAGTTTTTAAGATCGCCAAAAAAAACAATATTACCTGTTATTTTATTAGCTTCATTGTTAATAACCCAAAAGCCTGCATTAGCTTGGAGAGATTCAGGTCATCAAACAGTTGCTCTTATAGCCCAAGATCATGTTAAGCCTGAAACTAAAAAAAAGATTGACCAAATATTAGGAAGTGATACAGGATTAGATAAAGTTTCTATTTGTGCTGATGATATAAAGCATAATCCTGTTAATTGTGCTAATAAGTTTCAATTAGGTAAACGTGTAGAAACTCATGCTTGGCATTATATTAACATACCACTTTCTGAAAAAAATCCAACAGTTGAATCTATTCAAAAATACTGTAAAAATGATGATTGTATTAATAGTCAAATAAAAAATACTATTACTATTTTACATAATAAAGATAGTTCTAAATTAGAAAAACAGACTGCTTTAATGTTTCTTGTTCATTTTATAGGAGATATACATCAACCATTACATTGTATTGATGATAACGATCGTGGTGGAAATGATAAAGTAATTTGGCTTTACTCAAATAAACCAAATGATTATACTAATCTTCATTCTCTTTGGGATAATATTATCGAAGATAAAATTGATTCAGCAACATTAACAAAAAATCTTGAAAAAGATATTAGTACAAAAAAAGATCTCTCAAAATGGTTATCAGGAGATACTGATGAATGGGTGTTAGAAAGCTATAATATTGGTAAAGATCTGATATATCCTGACTTTAATAAAAATGGTGGTCATTTAAATAAAAGTTATCAAAGAAAGATGAGAGCTATTGCCTATCAACAAATAGAAAAAGGTGG
>JACMQJ010000532.1 GCA_014377055.1 Candidatus Sericytochromatia bacterium | reverse complement strand
GGTTTATAAAATAACTTATGCAAAATAAATATATAATAACAGGATTAACCCTATTTACTACTGGGTTTAGTAGTGTAGTGGCAAGCTCATTAATATTGGGTAAACCAAATTCTTATAATGCTATGGCAATCGAAACCAGTAAATCAGTTCCTGTAACTGAGAGAGTAATGAATGCCACATCAAAAACAACTGTAGCTGATAAATTGAGTAATGATTTTATTTTTGTTGCAAAAAATCTAACTCCAACTATTGTCACTATTTATTCAACAAAAACATTTAGAGAAAAAATGCAACAACCAAATATGTTTGATGATCCTTCACTAAGAGAATTTTTTGGCAACCGAAAAAAGCCTTTACAGGCACCAGATGATGATGATACTAGTGAGCAAAGTATTGGCTCTGGAGTAATCGTTGATGCAAAAGGCTTAATTATGACTAATAATCATGTAGTTGAGGGAGCAACAGATATAAAAGTAACTCTTTCTGATCGAAGAAAATACACTGCCAAAGTTGTAGGAACTGATCCCCAAACTGATGTAGCAATAATCAGAATACAAAATGCAAAGGATTTACCAACTGCTAGTTTTGGAAATTCAGATAATTTATCTGTTGGTGAATGGGTTTTAGCTATTGGAAATCCTTTGGGCTTAAGTTCTACTGTAACTTCTGGTATCATTAGTGCAAAAGGTCGAGATCACGTTGGTATAACTGATTTTGAGGATTTCCTACAAACAGATGCAGCAATTAATCCAGGTAATAGTGGAGGAGCTTTAGTAAATCTAAAAGGTGAAGTAATCGGTATTAATACAGCTATAGCTTCAAGAACTGGTGGATATATGGGTATAGGATTTGCTATTCCAAGTAATATGGCTAAAAAAGTCATGAACGATTTATTAACCAAAGGTAAAGTTATTAGAGGATATTTAGGTATTCAGATTCAAAATTTAACCGAAGCTTTAGCCAAAAGTCTAAAAATAAATGAATCAAGTAGAGGTATCATTGTTGGTGATATTATACAAGGCTCACCTGCTGATAAATCTGGTTTACAAAAATATGATTTGATTACAGAGCTTAATGGTAAAGAGGTTGATGATATTACTGTTTTTAGAAATACTATTGCTTCTATAGATCCTGGTCAAACTGTAAAAATTAATCTTACCCGAAATGGTAAAAATATTGTTGTTGAACCAAGAATTGCTGAACTCAAAAATAACAATACAGGGGACAAATTAACAAACTAAAAGTTATCAATATTTTTACTGAAAATGCAATAATACCAAATTTAAAATCTGGGGATACGCTAGTAATTGATAGTTTATCAAGTTATAAATCCAAAGAAGTAAAAAAGTTATCTGAGGAAAAATAGGTCTAAAGATATTTTACAGTTGAAATAGAATATTACAAAGACATTCTCACTCATCAATATTGATGATATTAAAGGATAGTTTAATAATTTTGGGTTCTTGAAGATTTTATGAATGTAAAAAAAGAGGCTGTTCATAATGCTGCTAACTTAGCATTTTTTATGGTTAATGTTTTACATATTCTTCTTGAAAAATTTAGAGCTAATAATGACAATAGAAAATGTGGTATTAGAGACTTTATTTCTCATCATTGGGGCATCAAATACTTCAACGAAACTTTAAAATTATTACTCAAGCTTAAAAGTATTGAAAATGTTACTTCTATAGGGTTTATTCATGTATGATTATGTCTACTGTATTGTCAAATTATAATATTATTTATTCCAAAAATCAGAAATATGTGTGTCCACAACAATAGGAACTTTTTTTATATATACTTTTGCTGCTTCGATCATTTTTTCTTCCAAAATTTTGGCAGTCCACTCTGCCATATC
>JACMQJ010000531.1 GCA_014377055.1 Candidatus Sericytochromatia bacterium | reverse complement strand
TTCCAGTAACAGATTTTTTATATCTAATCCATAATTAAATATTCTTTAAGTTCTTTGCCTTTAAATCATTATCTGATTAACTAAATGCTATACTTAACATTAAGAGAACAAGTTATATTAAGTGTGTTATCAGGTACATTTCTGCCTAAATTTAATGTAATTAATCTTTTTTATCTATCTACAGCTAAATCTTAATTAGGAGATAAAGTGAAACTATTTAAAAGTATCTTGAATGGAGTTGTTAGTCTCTCTGTTTTGGCAGGATCATTTTCTGCAGTATCAGTAGAAGCAAAACCTTATCATCAAGTTTCTGCTAAAGAAGCTGTCCAACATATATTTTTTAAAGATAGTTTTGGTGGTAATAAATTAAATGTACATTTAATTAAAGTTGATTTAAATAATCCCATGGTTAGTTTAGACTTAGCTCTTGCCTATAATAATACAAATAGAAAAGAAAAAGTTTCTAAAATTGCACAAAGAGTTGGAGCAATTGCAGCTATTAATGGTAGCTTTTTTCATTCTCGTAGTTCAATTGATAGTGCTGTAGGGATACTTATGGCTGACGGGGTTGTACTAGCAGACTCGGGACATCGTCGAAGCTCTATTGGTATTACGGAAGATAAAAAAGTAATTATTGGAATACCAAAAATAAATAATTTTGTTGTTATGCCCGAGCTAGGCGTAAGTCTTAAGTTAAATGGAATTAATCAAGTTAGAGGCAAAAATCATAATACTGTTTATACCAGTTTCTTTGGAGCAAGAACCAAAACAAAAGGTTCTGGTAGAGAAATAATGGTTAACCGCGATGGACGTATTCTAGGATACAAACTAAATAATGCACCAATACCTAATGGCGGTTTTGTAATTTCAATGTCTAAAGCTAATTCAAGTGTTATTGATAAATATCCGTTAGGTAGTCAAGCTTATATTGATTCAATTGAAAGTGCCCCATGGAATAGGGTTAGAACTATTATTACAGGTAGCCCACAATTAGTAAAAAATGGCAAGATATACAATACTTATTCACAAGAAAGATTACAAAGCTCGATCAGATACTCCCCAACTAGAACAGCAGTTGGTATCACCTCAACTAACAAATTATTAATGTTAACTGTATCTGGAGGACTTACCTTTACAAAGTTAGCACAAATTATGAAGCGTCTTGGCGCAAAAGATGCCTTAGCTTTTGATGGTGGAGGTTCTACAGATATGTACATTAAAGGTAAAAATGTTGTTACCAATTATAGACCTGTGACTAATGCCTTAGTTGTTAAAATGAATAAAGGTTAAAAACTGGTAAGTTATTTAAAAATTAACTATTACTTTACTTTTACTTAAGAAAGAAATAATTAAATTCAACTATTATATCTATATAGAAATTGTTTTAGAGGATTAAGTAAAAATGACAGCAGTAAATAGAAGCTCACAAGTGTTTCTTACTCCGCCAAGTACCTTAACACAAAGTAGTAATACTAATAATACTCCTATCCAAAGTCCTTTAGGTCAGTCAGATAAATTTTTAACTGGTAATATTATTCCAAATAATTATCCTCAAGTAAGTAATAATATTCCTGGAAGTATCTTTCCTCAGCAACAAACAGATAACAACCAAGGCCAAATACCTGTTAGTAATAATACTCAAAGTCCATTACCTAGTCAGACTACAACTCCGCCTGCTGCTCAAACAGGACTTAAACAAATATCAATGACTGAAGCTCAATGGGCAGTTAAATTTGAAGAAAAAGTTAAAAAAGGTGTTCAACCAACTCCTCAAGAAACAGCAAAATATCAAGATATAGTAACCCGTTTTAAAGCTAACCCTAAGGTTGACTCTTCAATACTTGAAATATTATCAGCTCAATCGACTAGTTTGGGTGCTCAAGTGGCAAGTATGAGATATGGTTCTAATGTTACTCAAGCTCTTAGAGGTCTGAGACCTGGAGTTAGCTCAAGCATTGGATCAGTTCCATCAGCAATCAATGGTGCTGAGGTAGGAGCTGTTTCAGGTGGTGTTGGTACAGCACTTAGAGGTCTTGGTACTAATCTTCTCAAAGGTTCTGGATTAGGTGCTATTGTATCAGGTGGATTCTCACTTATAACTAACGGTATACAAGTTTTACAAGGTAAAAAAACATGGTCAGAAGTAGGTGGAACAGTTGCCGCTGATACTATTGGTGGTGGATTAAGTGGTATAACAGGTACATTGGGTGCAGGTGTTGCAGGATTACTTATAGGTGGCGCAACTGGATTAATACCAACTCTAGTAATAGGTGTAGGAGCAATGGGTGGGGCATGGTTAGGAGATAAGTTATTTAGAAGTACTGGGATGTATGACAAAGTCAAAGATGGGGTTACTAACATGATTACAAGCCATCAAGCACCACCACAAACTTATCAGCCACAATACAATAATACAGCTATGCAAAGATAATAAATTACAAAACATTTTTAGAGACGCATTGCATGCGTCTTTTTTTATTTAAATTAATTATTTTTGAATTTTGATTGATGTAATATTACCATCCGAACAAAATATTTTTAGATTAGACCACATTGCACCACGAGGAGATTTCATCTTTGGTGCTCCATATAATTCGACTGCTTTATCAATTAAGTCACCCATTTTTAGTCCTTTAGAAGTTGCACCTGTAAAATCTTTAGCAAACTCTAATTGATTAACTATATCATTATCATCTAGGTAAATTGTCAAGGCAATATCATCATAAGCAAGTATTGATTCGCTGGTATTTTCTTCAAATTTACAGCCACTATATTGACTTATAATATTAATAGCTTGAGGCTTATTAGTTAAGCCAATTGTTATACCCAAAAATATTCCTTCTTCGTCAACTATAAAGCTTTTTATTAGATCATTAGATTCTTTTGGAGTGTAAGAGTTAGTTGATGAAATTTTGAGCCTATCATTATCAACAAAAGAAATAGATTCTTCAATATTTATTGCAAAGTGTGTTGATTTTACGTCTTCTACTGGTGTAGGTGAAAAAGCGTTTAATTTTGCTAGCATCACTTCTGACATAGAAAATCCAGAATCTGGGCTATAAGTTAATTTTGGCATAAGAGGTTCTTCTACAGGAGCTTTATTTTTTTTAGATTCTCCCATGGCTTGTGTAACTTCTACATTGGATGTAGGATTCATATTTTTTAATAGCTCACGAACTTCAGGAGGAAGATTAATCATGTCAATATTATCATCAGCTCCAGATAGTACCATTTTGTTTATTGATGAGTTATTCGGCTCGTTTGAAGACATTTAAAACTCCTAAATTAAAAGAAAAATCAAAGCAATCAAAAATTAATTAGCAATAAGTAT
>JACMQJ010000090.1 GCA_014377055.1 Candidatus Sericytochromatia bacterium | reverse complement strand
GTTGTAACTAATTTTGTTAATAATGTTAATTACAAATTTAATACAGAGTTAAAAACTGAGAATATAAATAAAGATATAATACTAAAAAAAATAAAGCCGAAAATTGAGCTAAATAAAAACAAAAAAGGAATATTATTTTTTGTTAGTACTTTAATTGCTGGAACAATGCTTTTACTGGTAACTAAGAAGTATAAAAAATAAAATTAGATATTTTTATCAATATCAAAGTAAGAGGGCAGACGTAAAGCACTGCCCCTACAAATACGGATAATACTAGACTTTAATTCTTAGTGAAAAAATGTTATCGTTAAACTCTATTTTGTCTAAGTAAATCTCTAATCTCAACAAGCAATTCCTGATCTTTGGTTGGGCCAGCTGGTGGTGCGACTTCTTCTTTTTTCTTAAATTTTTCGTTAAATTTGTTCATAGGTAAAACAACAAAAGCATATATTGCAAATGAAACTAAAAAGAAGCTTATTACGGAGTTTAAAAATTTACCAAGCATAATGCCACCTTTTCCGTCAGCACATGCAGCAAGAACTATACTTGAAAAGTCAGGTTTACCGAAGATAAGACCAATAGTAGGTGTGATCACATCTGCAACTAATGAGGCTGTAATGGCTCCAAAAGCTCCACCTATAACTACGCCCACAGCTAAGTCAACTACATTGCCTCTTAAAATAAATTTTTTGAATCCATCAATCATGCATATCTCCTTAAAAAAATATTGGTTCTATTGTTTTTTTGGTTATAAGAAAAATAATAAAGTAGCCTAAAAATTATAAATTTTAACAATAAAATGAATAAATAAGCACTTGGCTAAGAATAACATAAAAACATCTAAATAGTAACAAATAAAAGAACAAGGTAAAATAATTTGTGTCTATTTTGTATAAGAATGTCTTTTAATATTAATATAACCCCATCTTAAAGATGTCAATAATTTAATTTTCACTTGACATTGTAAAACTTAAGTTTTAAAATTCATTATTAGCACTCTACTAAGGTGAGTGCTAACAAAGTAAGTTAGAATATTATATGTGAGTATCTTAGTTTAGGTTCTAATAAATAATATGGAGTTTAATTTAACTCAAAGACAACAAAATATACTTTTAGCAATAGTTTTGGACTATATAGCCACTGCTGAACCTGTTGGATCACGCACTATTTCTAAAAAATATGACTTGGGATTAAGCCCAGCTACTATTAGGAATGATATGGCAGAGCTAGAAGATCTTGGGCTATTGACACAACCACATTCTTCATCTGGTAGAATACCTTCGGATTTGGGTTATCGTAATTTTGTTGATTACCTGATGGAAAAACCTACCTTATCAAATTCAGATAAAGAGTTAATGAAAAATATTCGTAATAATAATACTTCAAGTCTTGAATTTATGATAGATCAGAGTGCCAGAGTGTTATCAGCACTATCTAATACAGTTGCTTTGATACAAGTTCCTGAGAGTAATAAAGAGTTTATTAAGCACTTTCAGTTATTACCAATTAATGAAAATACTTTTGTGACAATAGTAGTGACTAATACAGGTAAAGTACATAATTTTATTGTTAAAACAGATAAGACAGTTAACGAAGGTTTTTTTAGTAATATTACAGGATATTTAACTGAACAACTTTTGGGAACGCCTATTTCTAACTTACAAAAAAAACTTAATGATATTATTACTGGTAATCAAGAATATGATAATATATTAAGAAGTATTTATAATAGTATTAAGAATAATTTAAGCTATGAAAAGAATAAAATTTATGTTAGTGGTACTTCAAATTTATTAAAAGAACCAGAGTTTAATGAAAATCAAAAAGCTCATTCTTTAATGAATTTTTTTGAAATAGGTGAAAAGCAAAATGAATTATCAAATGTTTTTTTGGCTATTGGCTCAACTTTAATAGATAAATCAGATCCGATAGTTTTGATTGGTAAAGAAATAAAAATTAGCCAATTAGAAAATTGTAGCCTTATTATAGGCTCTTATAATATTGGCGAAGATTTATCAGGTAGTATAGGTCTACTTGGTCCAACTAGAATGCAATATGGTAAGTCATTAGCTACTTTAGAAGAAATGATCAAGAATTTGAGTAATTTATTAACTAATATCTATGATGTAAGTAATAATTTTGAATAATATTTGTAGCTAGGTTTAGGACATAAATATGAAATTATGGAGGAAAGGTAAAAAAGTGGAAGAGAATAAGAATCAAGATACTGAAGATCAGAAAAATTTTGCTAATGATCTTGATGTAGAAGAATTAAACTCTGAGGATCTCATAGGTGATGATCTTTGGAAAGATGCACAAGAAGCAGCTCAAGAAATAAAAGGGTCAGCAAGTTCATCTAAAGAAAATATTGAAGGTTCAGTCAGATCCGAAAATAAAAATAGTTCTGAAACAGTTGAATTTAGTAATGCTAAAGTATCTCTCTTAAAGAATGAGCTTGAAGCAAAAGATAATCAGCTAAAAAGAATGGCAGCAGATTTTGATAATTTTAGAAGAAGACAGTCTATTGAAAGAGAAGAATTATTGAAAAATGGTGGTAAAGACCTAATAATAGATCTTTTACCTGTTTTAGATAATTTTGAAAGAGCTATGACTTCTTCAAAAGATGCAAAAGATGTAGCAAATGTTATTTCAGGTATTGAAATGATTCAAAAACAATTACTCGAATCTATTCGCAAAAATGGCGTTGATATAATCAATTCCATGGATTCTATCTTTGATCCAAACTATCATGAAGCAGTGCAACAACTTGTTGATGATAGTAAACCAGATCAAACAGTTATTAACGAGCTACAAAAAGGATATACTCTCAATGGTAAAGTTATTAGACCTGCCACAGTAGTTGTATCAACAGTTTCAAGTTAAGTATTAAATATAATAAGAAAGGAAATTTTCTAAAATGAGTAAAATAATAGGTATAGATCTTGGTACTACAAATTCTGTAGTAGCAGTTTTAGAAGGTGGCAAAGCTACCGTCATAACCAGTGCCGAAGGAAGCAGATTGGTTCCATCAGTAGTTGGTTTTACCAAATCAGGTGAAAGATTAGTTGGTCAAGTTGCCAAAAGACAAGCTATCACAAATCCTGAAAATACAATATTTTCCATCAAAAGATTTATTGGTAGAAGATGGGAAGATACAGAAGCAGAAAGAGCAAGAACTCCTTACAAATCAGTTAGAGGTAAAGATGATACTGTTAATGTCGAAATAGCTGGTAAAAAATATACACCACAAGAGCTTTCAGCAATGATTCTTGGTAAATTAAAACAAGATGCAGAAGCTTATTTAGGTGAAAAAGTTACAAAAGCGGTTATTACTGTTCCTGCTTATTTTAATGATGCTCAAAGACAAGCAACCAAAGATGCTGGACAAATTGCTGGTCTTGAAGTACTTCGTATCATCAATGAGCCTACTGCTAGTGCATTAGCTTATGGACTTGATAAAGGTGCTGATCATACTATTTTAGTATTCGATCTTGGTGGTGGTACATTTGATATTTCAATCCTTGAATTAGGAGATGGTGTTTTTGAAGTAAAAGCAACTAGTGGTAATAATCATTTGGGTGGAGATGACTTTGACCAAAGAATTATTGATTATATGGTCACAGATTTTAAAAAAGAGCAAGGTATTGATCTTAGTAATGACAAAATGGCTTTACAAAGACTTAAAGAAGCTGCAGAAAAAGCTAAAATAGAATTATCAACAGTTATTCAGACAACTATTAACTTACCATTTATTACGGCTGATGCTGCTGGACCAAAGCATCTTGATATGAGTATGTCAAGAGCAAAATTTGATGAGTTAACAGCTGACCTTGTTGAGGCAACAATGGGACCAACAAGACAAGCAATTAAAGATTCTGGTCTTAGTGTTGATAAAATTGATAAAGTAATTCTCGTTGGTGGTTCTACCAGAATACCAGCTGTTCAAAATGAAATTAAAAAAATACTTGGTAAAGAGCCGGATAGAAGCGTTAATCCAGATGAAGCTGTCGCTGTTGGAGCTGCAATCCAAGCTGGTGTTTTGGGTGGAGAAGTTAAAGATGTCTTATTATTAGACGTTACCCCTCTAAGCCTTGGTATTGAAACTCTTGGTGGTGTATTCTCAAGAATTATCGAAAGAAATACAACTATCCCGACTAGTAAGAGTCAAGTTTTTTCAACTGCTGCTGATGGTCAAACAAGTGTAGAAATACATGTCTTACAAGGTGAAAGAGAAATGGCTAATGACAATAAAACTCTTGGACGTTTTACATTATCAGGAATACCACCAGCTCAAAGAGGCGTACCTCAAGTTGAAGTAACATTTGACATTGATGCAAATGGTATTGTTAATGTATCTGCTAAGGATAAAGGAAGCGGAAACGAACAAAAAGTTAGTATTAGCAATGCTGGTGGTCTAAATAAAGAAGAAATCGAAAGAATGAAGCAAGACGCTGATCGTCATTCAACTGAAGATAAGCAACGTAGAGAAAAAATCGAAGGTAAAAATGAAGCTGAAGCAGCTGTCTATAATGCGGAAAAAACTATTAAGGATCTCGGTGATAAAGTAGAAGCTTCTGCCCGTGAAAAACTTGAAGCAGCTATTAGCTCTTTAAAAGATGCTGTTAAAGATGAGAGTCTTGAAGGTATGAAAGAAAAAACAACTGCTTTGACTCAAATTCTTTATGAAATCAGTTCATCTGTTTATAGTAAAGAAAATGTTCCTAATTCTGGAGCTGATGCACACACAGAACATCAAGCTAATGCAGGAGGCAACGGTGGTGATGATAATATTGTCGATGCTGAATATGAAGAAGTAAAATAAATATTTTTAAATAAATAATTAGGACAAAGGCTTATATCTAAGTCTTTGTCCTAAAATAATATTAGAGATAAAATTATATTTTATGCAATATATTTTATGCAATAGAAAAAATGAGTATGGGTAGGCTTTATGTCTACCTTCTTATGGATTTTTAATTATCAAAAATTTGATAATCCTAATGATAGTTTGATGAGGATGAGTTAGTAAAAAATATGAGTAAAAGAGATTATTATGAAGTTTTGGGCGTTTCTAAAAATGCTGGTGACAATGATCTAAAGAGTGCCTATAGAAATATGGCAAAAAAGCATCATCCTGATATAAATAAAACTCCTGAGGCAGAACAAACTTTTAAAGAAATATCTGAAGCTTATGAAGTTTTAAGTGATCAAAATAAACGTGCTAGATATGATCAGTATGGTCATGAGGGAGTTAATTCACAATT
>JACMQJ010000530.1 GCA_014377055.1 Candidatus Sericytochromatia bacterium | reverse complement strand
TATATTAGATTTTTTGATTTAGACCTGTTTTGGTGAATAAAGATATATTATAGTTTGGATAAAATTTTTATTTAGCTAAACCAATTTATTATTTATGAGCATATCTATGCGCATTTTTTTGTATGAAATTATTTTAAGTAAGAGGGTGTATGCAATACACCCCTACAAATCAAACCAATTTATTATTTGACAATCATATTAAATATTTTATTGGTGACATAAATTACTTTAACAATATTTTTGTCTTCCAAAAACTTTTGCACTGCTTCATGACTTACAGCTATAGGCTTAACTGTATCTTCTGTAGCATCACGATCAATCATGATAGTACATCTAACCTTGCCGTTAACTTGCACTGGTAACTCAATTTTTTCATCTTTTGTTAATTCTATATCAAAACTAGGCCATTCAGTATAAGTTACACTTTCTGTATTTTCTAATCTTTGCCAAAGTTCTTCGGCTAGATGTGGAGCAAAAGGAGAAATTAATTTTACCAAATCACTAAAAACATGTTTTGCAATAGTTTTTTGTTTATAAAGATCATTAATAAAGATCATTAACTGACTGATAGCAGTATTAAACTGTAAAACATCAATATCCTCTGTTACCTTTTTAATAGTTTTGTGTAACATTTTTTCCAAAGGCTTATTTTCTTCCTCTGAATGAATACTTTCATTGTTAAACAAATTCCAGACACGCTCTAAAAATCTCTTAACACCTGTAATATTTTCAGTTTGCCATATTACACCATCTTCAAGAGGCCCCATAAATAATTCGTATAATCTGAGTGAGTCAGCACCATATTTATCAATAACTTCATCAGGAGTAACAACATTACATAAACTTTTACTCATTTTTTCTATTTTTGATTTTAATGGTAAATTATGATCTTTAGTAAACCATTTATTATCTTTTTCGATGACTTGTTCTGGGTAATAGTATTTGCCTTTATCATCCTGATAACTTCTACCTTGAACTAATCCTTGATTAAATAATTTTTGGAATGGTTCAATAGTTGAAACTTGACCCAAATCATATAAAACTTTATGCCAAAATCTTGCATATAATAAATGTAAGGTTGCATGTTCTGTACCGCCCACATACAAGTCAACTGGACTCCATTTTTTTTCTGCTAATTTATCCCAAGGCATATTTTTATTATATGGATCCATAAATGCAAGATAATACCAACATGATCCAGCCCATTGTGGCATAGTATTAACTTCTCTTTGCATCTTTTTACCTGTTTTTTTGTCAACAACATTGACCCATTCTGTTAACTTGGCAAGTGGTGGTTGACCATCAGCGGCAGGGCTAATATCATCAAGATATGGTAATAATATTGGTAATTCGTCTTCTGATACAGCCGAAGTTTCACCAGTTTCAGGATCAATTAATATAGGTATAGGCTCACCCCAATATCTTTGTCTACTAAATAACCAATCCCTCAATTTATAATTTATTTCAGACTTTCCAGAATTATCTTTTTCTAACCATTCAATAACTGTTTTTGTGGCATCTCTGATTCCCATTCCATCCAAAAACTCTGAGTTAATATGCTCTCCATCACCCTTATAAGCTTCATTATCAAGATCACCACCACTAATAACTTCAACTATTGGCAAATTAAATTTTTTGGCAAATTCATAATCACGATCATCATGTGCAGGACAAGCAAAAACGGCACCAGTTCCATAGCTTGCAAGAACATAATCTGAGATCCAAATAGGCAATTTATTTTTATTAACAGGACAAATAGCATAAGCTCCTGTAAAAGCTCCTGTTTTTTCATCTGCCTTGATTAAGCGATCTCTTTCTGACATTTTTGAGGTTTTTAAAATATATTCTTCAACTTTTTCTTTTTGTTCATCTGTAGTTATTGCTTTGACTAATTCATGCTCAGGAGCAAGTACACAGTATGTTCCCCCAAATAATGTATCAGGTCTAGTGGTAAACACATTAAATGAAATATCTTTACCATCAATATCAAATCTGACAGAAGCACCTATAGATTTTCCGATCCAATTTCGTTGCATTTCTTTGATACTCTCAGGCCAATCAAGATCATCAAGATCAGCAATTAATCTATCTGAATAAGCTGTGATCTTTAGCATCCACTGTTTCATTAATCTTTTTTCGACAGGATCACCAGTTTCTATATATACTCCATCTTTTACTTCCTCGTTGGCAAGAACAGTTCCCAGAGCAGGACACCAGTTAACAGCAATTTCAGCTTGATAAGCAAGACCCATCTCATATAATTTTAAAAATATCCATTGTGTCCAGCGATAATATCTTGGATCTGTTGTTGATATTTCTCTATCCCAATCGTAACTTAAGCCTATTTTTTTTAATTGATTTCTAAAACGATCAATATTTCTTTTGGTGATAATTTCAGGATGAACATTTTCTTTGGCTGCTTGTCTTTCAGTTGGTAAACCAAAAGCATCCCACCCCATAGGATGAAGTACATCAAAGCCTCTCATTCGCTTATATCTAGCTATAATGTCACTACCAACATAACCTTTTGGATGACCTACATGTAAGCCATTACCTGAGGGATAAGGAAACATGTCAAGAACATAATATTTTGGCTTACTACCATTATTATCAGTTTTGTATGTTTTATTTTCTTCCCAATATGCTTGCCACTTGGCTTCTATTGCTGAAAAATTATAATCTTTTGTATTAATTTCAGTCATTGGATCAAATATCTCCTGTAAAATCTTTTTTTGCTTCTTTAAAATACATTATATTAATTTCTTCCACCTCCACCTCTGGAATCCGTTCTTAAGTTTCTTTCTACATCACAGGCATCACGATAATTTGCATCACAAGCGTTTTTGAAATATGTAATAGCCGATATTTTATCTCTTTTTTTAAGATATGATACACCTATACCATAGGTAGCATCAGATCTCTGAGGATCTATTTCTAAAGCTTGTTCAAAAGAATTTATAGCTTCATCATAATGTGAGGCACTATTATGTAAGAATCCCAAATAAGTATAAGCTTCTTCACTTTGAGGATTTAATTTAAGTACTTTATTATAATTATCCTTTGACTCAAAATATTTTGTTTGATTGGCATTTGCAACCCCAAGTTGGATATATGTCAAAACTAGATTAGGATTTAATTCCAAAGCTTTACTAATATTTTCAGATTCAACATCAAGAGAACGATAATAATAATTGATTGTACTAGTTGATAACTTTAACATTTCTTTGTCAGGACTATTAAGCCAAAGTAATAAGTATGATTCAGCATCTTTATCATTTATTTTTATTGCTTTTTTTGCTTCTTCTTTACCTTCATCATATCTTTCTTGAACAAAATAAACCATGCTTAAGGCTCTATGTACTTCACTAAGATCAGGATCTAAGTCACCTGAAATATAGGCACTTTCATAAGCTTTAAGCTCTAATGTTGCTCTAACAACACCACCTTTAGGTTGATAAATAACACGTGATAACAAAGCTTCTGCTTGTGCTTTATAAGCTAGGGTTACAGCATCTTTTCTATTAAATTTTAAAGACTTTTCAAAATATGAAATAGCTTCTTTGTATGAAAAATTAGAATATTTTAGATAGGCTTCTTTACCTTTTTCAAAATATTGCTGACCAGTTAAATTAGCTTCATCCCCATTATCTGGTTTTTGTATATTTTTTTCACTTTGATTAGACTTAATTGTTTTTGCATAGGCAAAGTTATCTTGTGTGAGAGAATAACCAAATACTGTACTAGTAATTAGTAGAGATAAAAGAAAAAATTTCTTCATTAAAATTAAAATAGCCCTTTATTTTAGATATTTCTAAAATGATAAACTGAATTAACATATTTAAGGACTATTCTTTATAAATTTTTATTTTCGTCTAGGAGGGTTTGCTACTCCAGACTCTGGAGGCTCCATAGGAATAAATGCTGAAAATGAACCATAACTTTGATACTTCTCATAGCTTGGGGTACCTTTGGAGATATAATCACAAGCTTCTAATTTTGTACCATTTGCACCAGCAACAATTGTAAAAATATGTCCTTCTTTGTGTTTACCTTTTGCACCTAAAACAACTATTGCCCCCACAGGTAAGTCTTCTATTTTACCTGGCATTGGTTTTATCTCAAGAAAACTTGGATTATGTCTAAGAGTATCAGCAGCTTGATATGCCGATGGGCAATTTAGATGTAAGTTAAAAGCTACTTCTAAACTATCGTTAACTCCTCCCATACATTTACCAACTTTACCATGCTGTACTTTCATTCTATTCTCAGCTGCACTGGTTGCATTACCTGCAAAAAAATCTCTAATTCCTTGTGTAGCACCTAAGACTTGGTTATATGCAGCAGAACCAAACTCAATAGTTTTTTTTCCACCTAAAAAAGACTTTATGTCTTTACCTATTTCGGTTGCTTCATTTCTAACATAACTTGTTGTTTGTCTAAGAATTGCAGCTCCTTCATGCAAAGCATTTTCAGCTTTTCCTTCGACATAGTTATATGCACCTATTGCACTTTGACCAACACTTGAGTTAACTACAGCCGTTTTTAAATCGGTTACTTCAGCACTAACAGATTTAGTTAATTTATCCCATAATTGGAATATTGAGCCACTAATAGTAAATGGTTGTTCTGGTGGTGTTGTCGGCGGTATGGCTGACTGTGTTGTATTAGTAGTAGGTAATACAAAATCAACACTTGTAGGAACTGAACTAGCCGAATTTATTAAACCAAATGCAGAAGAAAATGATCCTACTGGCTGTAATGAGTTTGGAGTAACTGTTGTGGTTTGTAAAGGACTTATCAATGGATCAGAATTAACTTTAGGCTGTGTAATAACTGGATCATTTTTATTTACATAGCTATTGTTTGATATAGGATTAATAGCAATTTGACTCATAAAAAGAACTCCAAACTTTAAATTATTTAGTTATATATATGATTTATTTAGTAAAACTTGCTCTTTAACTTTTTGGGTACAGCACAAAACTCTAATGTTAGGTTTAAATATTATTAACGATTGGTGCGTGTTTTTTAATTTAGTTACAGCAAAGCTAAAGTATTCACAGTATAGCTAAGTTACTATTAATTTACAATGAAAATCAGCTATAGATATTCTGTATATTAGGTTTTCACCATCACTTAAGCCATTCCATAATGCTAAAATATTAAATGACGCTAATGTGTAAGCAACCTTCGATTCTAAATAATCCGATTTACGGTGATACATTCTTTTGGAATTACATAGATTCTGAATCATAGAAAATACTATTTATGCTAATT
>JACMQJ010000529.1 GCA_014377055.1 Candidatus Sericytochromatia bacterium | reverse complement strand
CATTTGCTCACCAGAGAAAATAATCCACTAACAGATAATCCAGATTCAGGAAGCCCTACACTAGTTGAAAGATTTTTTAATAGTTTATTTTAACTCTCTATTATTTTATAATCAAATAAAGACATATTATTAAAAATCTGTGCTAATCCTTTAATCAATTAAATCCTTGATTCGGTTTTCTTATAAATTTGGATAAAAGCATTTGGATCATTAGGTGAATTAAATTTATATAGATTTTTATCATCTATATTTCTATTTTTAATTTTTGCATTATTACCAAATAAATTTTTAATATTTATTTTCTTTTGTTGAACAAACTGTAAGCTCTGATCTTTTTTGTTATTATCACCCAATATTAGATAAATTTTTTCTATATCTTCAAAGAAATAGTATTGTAATAATGGAATTATTTTATTTTTAAAAGTATTTTTTAAAGCTTCAAACGAAGGGTTATCTTTCAATTCAATAAAATATGAATGACCTATTCTAAGTTGTTCGTCTGAAATATATTCAATTCTTTCGTTTATTTTCATCAACATTTTATCTATTTCTATACCATCAATTTTAAATTTCAATAAATCATAATTAATATCTAACTCAATAAAATCAAATCGTCTGCGAAAGTTTTGATCAAAAACTTCAATATTTTGTGAAGCATTCATTGTACCAATAATATATAAGTTATCTGGTATACCAAACTCATCATTTGAATAAGGTAATCGGATTGTCAACTCTTCGTTTTGACCTAATCGCCTTTGTGGTTCGATCAACGTTAATGATTCTCCAAAAATTTCAGAAACATTACCCTTATTTATTTCATCAATAATTAGGACATAATTTCTTTTTCTATTATTCTTTGAGCTAATAAAGTTTGTGACATTATCCATCAAAAAAGTATCTCTATTAAGTTGATAGATTATTTGTTCAGAAAATTTGTTTTTATAAAATTTTTCACTTGGAATATTGCAGTTTTTTATTAACCACTCAACATTTCTAAAATGATGATACCTAATACCAGCTATATCAAAAAATTCATATCTACCTGTAATACGACCTATAGCAATAATTTTATTATGATCATTAGAAACAAAAACTATATCATCTTTTTTCATAAAATTTTTAAAATAATAGATAGCTTGAATTCCTAATCTTTTTTCTTCTTCACTTTGTTCATAAAAATATATTTCAGAAATTTCTTCTTTTGCTTGTTCCCAATCTTTAGTATTTTCGATAATTGAATAATCTATACCTCCCAACAAATCAAGGGCAATATGATTATTATCAAGGCAATAACTGAGGGTTTGATCATCTCTTTCTCTTGATTTAGTGCCAATAGTTATTTTAAAAAAGTTTACTTTTTGATCCTCAGGGCTAAAGTTTATTTTATTTGGAGCTGTCACCAATTCAACTTTAGCTAAACTAGTTATTTCTTTAAAAATACCAGATTTAACTTTGTAATCAGTCTGATTAGGAGAATCTTCTGAAATAAATGATTTAACACCTTCCATAAAGTCATCATATTTATATGATTTATGAAAAGTTATAAACGATATTTGACCTACATCCCTATAATAATCAAATCTTTTTTTTGCCTCTGTAAAATCTTCTGGAAAAAATCCATCAATTATTTCGAGTGCAGAAGAAATTGTTTTGTATGTTTTGCCTGATCCAGAAGGGCCATAAAAAATTTGATTGAGGGGCTGGTCAGTATCCCTAGTTTCTTTTGATGTAACTATAGGATTATTTGATATTCTTTTTAGGGTGGCTATGCTGCTTAATTTTTTACCCAAATCATCAATTATTTGAGAGTTAACTATATTTTGTTGAGGTTCTTGAATAACCATTTCACCAAAAATAGCATGTATTTCTTCTGGTAAATTTATTTTGTGAATTGATTCATCTTTATTAATAT
>JACMQJ010000089.1 GCA_014377055.1 Candidatus Sericytochromatia bacterium | reverse complement strand
GCATCATTACCGCCTATTAAAACAGGCTTTCCAGCTATGACACCAGTTTCAGAATCTTCTTCTAATAGGTCATTGTCCTGTAAATCTTCTTCAAGCTCAATAAATTGAACTTCATTTGGTTTTAAAAGCATATATGGCAGATACCTAAAATAGAAATCAGTATTAGGATATAATTATAACTTAATGTAATTTTTTGATAAAGCATTTATTTAGATATATTACAAAAATTTATCCAAATTATTTAAATAGTTTTGGTAATCAATGATGTTGATAATTTTGCATTCCTACAAATTATTCATGTTTAAAACCATAACTTTTATTTCTGTCATATCCTCCATAGCATACTTAATTCCTTCTCGTCCAAATCCAGAATCTTTTGCACCACCGTAAGGCATATTATCCACTCTAAAAGTTGGGTAATCATTTATTATGACTCCACCAACATCAAGATTATCATTGGCATAAAAAATATTTTTTATATCTTTCGTAAAAACCCCTGATTGCAAACCATAATCTGAATCATTAACAATAGATACAGCCTCTTCAAAATTATTATAGGGAATTAAAATTGTAACAGGAGCAAACACTTCCTGATTTAATATATCTGATTTAGGATTCACGTTTTCAAGTACAGTTGATTCAAACATCTGAGCTTGACGTTTACCACCTATTAATATATTTGCTCCCTCTTTGACAGCTTTATTAACCCATTTTTCGGTTCTAGCTAGAGCATCTTCATTAATTAATGGACCAACAACTGTTTTGGGATTAATTGGGTCACCTGAGATTATTTTATTTTTAATATAATCTATAAATTTTTTAGCAAAATCCTGATAAATACTTTTTTCAACCATTATTCTTTGTATCGAAATACAGATTTGACCAGCATAAGAATAACCTCCTAAGGCAATTCGGGGAATAGCAAAATCAAGATTAGCATCATGATGAACTATTACAGCTGCATTACCACCTAACTCTAAGCAAATTTTCTTTTTTCCGCAACGTTTCTTCATATCCCAACCAACTTTGGCAGATCCTGTAAATGAAAGCATCTTTATTCTTGGATCTGTGACAAGTATGTCAGCTTGTTTTGGAGATGAAGGTAAAACCATGAAACTACCTGCAATAAATCCAGCTTCTAAAGCTAATTGAGCCAATAATAAACAAGCCGAAGGTGCTTGATGAGGTGGTTTTAAAATAATAGTGTTACCTGTAGCTATTGCTGGTGCTATTTTATGTAAGGCAAGATTTAGAGGGAAATTGAAAGGGCTAATACCTGCAATTACACCAAGAGGAAATCTTGACGTAATAGAGTTATATCCTTCTGTTGATTCTGTTATATCAATTGGTAAATATTCACCTCCAAATCTCAATATCTCTTCAGAAGCTATTTTTAGTGTAGCAATGCTTCTATCAACTTCTATTTGTGCATAAGTTATAGGCTTTCCAGCTTCTCTAACAATTAGATCAACAAAATCATCTTTTCTTTTCTCTACCAAAATTGATAGATTTCTTAAAATTTCAGATCTTTTAAATCTTGATAATTTTTTTGTTATGGCAAAAGCTTTTTGAGATTCAACAATAGCATCTTCAAAATCATCTTTTTGTGCATAATAGACTTTTGATGTGACCTTACCAGTATAAGGATTGAGTATCTCAGCTATTTCCTTGGATGTTTTCCAATCATCTTTTATTAAGAACTTTTTTATTTCCATTATCAAAACTATCCAATCTTAAAAACCATAATCAAATTTTTTTTAGAATCTGGACAAATTATATCAACAAAAAATTAGAGTGTATTAAAATTTTATAGTAGATGCTAGATCTAATTGATAGTATAAACGTGTTACATGCGTCTTCTGGGTTGTAAATAAGACGCATGTAATGTGTCTGTACATAAGTTTTATTCTTTCTGATGATCTATAAAATTTTAATACACCCTTGAATAAAAATATTATATAATTCTTTATCTTAAAGCTTTTATAATAATTAAATTAGGAAATAAAAATATGAGAAAACCAATAATAGCAGGAAATTGGAAAATGAATAAAACCCCAGATGAAGCAATATCATTTATTGAACAGCTTGCACCATCTGTTATTAATGAAAAAAAAGTGGAAATGGTTATTTGTGCCACATCATTATGCCTTGATAGACTTTCAAAAGCATTAGAAGGAAGTAGTGTTGGCGTTGGAGCACAAAATATTTATTGGGAAGATAATGGTGCATTTACAGGTGAAATATCTGCTAAGATGGTTAAATCTATTGGTTGCCAATATGTTATTATTGGTCATTCTGAGAGAAGACAGTTTTTTGGTGATAATGACATAAGTGTTAATATGAAAGTTAAAAAAGCTCTTGAATCAGGTTTAAAACCTATTATGTGTATTGGTGAAACACTTGCAGAAAGAGAATCAGGCAAAACAGATCAGATAGTAATAAGTCAACTTGAAATAGGTCTTAATGGTATAAAGATAACAACAGGTAACGCTGAAAATTTTATTTTGGCTTACGAACCAGTTTGGGCAATAGGAACAGGTAAAACTTGT
>JACMQJ010000528.1 GCA_014377055.1 Candidatus Sericytochromatia bacterium | reverse complement strand
AGAAAAACTGGAATAAGAGATGCAATTGCAAGCGGTGTTAGAAGCATAATGGGAAACAAATAACACAAAAATTTTGATATATTTAAAGAGATTATAGATTTTAAGGAGAAAAATTATGTTTGAAGTAGGTCAATCACAAGTTAATAATACTAATCCTATAGCTGGAACTCAATCAACCAACGGTGCTCAACCAGTTAATAGAAGTGATACATTCACTCAGGTAGGTAGTACTGTTAGCACATTAGCTGCTGGTGGAGCTGCAAGTTTTAAATATTCATCTACTTTTTCAAATAGCCTTAAAACTACAATCACAGATGTTAAAGCTACAGAAGGTGGATTTAACAAAATAAAGGCAACATTACCAGGTGTAAAATCGATGGGTATGACTACTCTTAAAGCTGGTGGAGTTGGAGCAATTGTTTCTGGTGCTATATCTGCTATCAGTAATGGTATAGATGTCTTAAGAGGTAAAAAAACTGGGGCAGAAGCTGTAGGTACATTTGCTGCTGATACAGCTAACGGAACAATTGGTGCTATGGCTGGTGTTGCTACTGGAGGTCTTGCTACTTTTGCTCTTGGTTCAATGCTTACTGGTACACCTTTGTTAGTTGTCGGTGTTGGTCTTGGTGCATTAGGTGCTATTATTTCCGATAGACTCTTTAAGGGCAGTGGAGCTTATGATGGTATTAGATCAAGTATAATGGGTAGAACTTCCCAAAAATAAATTTTTAAAGCTCTAGAAATATCTCTTAATCCTACTTAATGTAGGATTTTTTATTGCCAAAATATTATTCTATTTTCTCTTGTTTTATCAAGTATATGCCAGTGATAAAACAAACTATGAAGATAGGGTAATAATACCAAGGAGAATTTTGTGAAAGCCAAAGATTAGCGTCATCTCCTGAGTCAAGTAAAACAGCAGAACCATTATTTATTAAATGAAATAACATGCCATTAAAAATAGAACCTGTTGATAATGTAATGTAAGTTATTAGCATTCCTAAAACAGTTGTTGAAACAAGCCTATATAAATCCATATGAAAAAGACCAAATAAAAGTCCTACAATAATTACTGTTGATTTTTTATCAAATTTACTTCTAACTCCTGCTAATATAGGTCCTCTGAATAATATTTCTTCGCAAACTGCTGCTGAAACAGCAATAATAATAAATAATTTTAGAGTACTTGGAAGATGTCCATTTTCGTAAAGTAAATACTTAAAAGCTTCTTTTAGTTCTGACGGCATAGGAAAAATCTTTTCTTGTATTTCTCTGGCAAATTTGGCAATAAAAAAACCACCTGAAATAGCTAAAAGTGTTGAACCAGTTAAACTTTTTAGGCTTACTTTTCTTAGGCTTAAAGTTTCCCTGTAGTCAAATTTTAGATATTTAACAAATAGAATTGCTGGTAAAAATACTAAAAAAACCTCTGTCATTAAGACGCCATTAAGCTTATACATTGTCTGTAAAGTTCCACCAACATAAAATAATAAGCCAAAACCTATTATATATAAGGTTATAGACTCCATAAAATTGGGCGTTCTTTTTAGTTTTGAGCTATTATTGGTGAATAAAAGTCTTAGATTACTTTCCTCAGATAACAAGACATCTTCTCTATTAAAAAGTCTTGTTGCAGCGGCTATAGCAATCATAGAATAAATTGTAGTGCTAACTATTACTAAAATAATTAGATCTATTTCAAATTTACCTAATAGTAAATCTTTGATTAATAATGAAACATTAGCAACAGGTATTAGAGAAGATTTAAAATTTAGATTAAAGCCTGGTACTATTGTTACCATAGCAGGGAATCCACATATAAGATAAACTGGTGTTAAATAATT
>JACMQJ010000527.1 GCA_014377055.1 Candidatus Sericytochromatia bacterium | reverse complement strand
TGTCACCCCTGATAATCCTGAATTTATTTTACCTGTAGAAAAACAAACTTTTGATGTTTTAATTTCTTATCATGGTTTAGAAAAAGCTCTTGATCCAGAAAGACTTTTACTTGAGTTAAGAAAATATTTAGTAAAAGATGGCTTATTCATTTCTATGACTTACAATATAGGTCATGTTTCAACAATCATTAATCTTTTTAAACAAGGATGGATTCCTACAGAAGATGGTGCTTTGAAAGAAGGAAATATTAGGCACTTCTCTTATGATTCACTCAAAGATTTATTAGTTTTATCAGGCTTTGAGATGACTGGTGAGGATATTTATGGTTTTTCTGAAGCTCCAGAATTGACTAATTCATTGATACAAATTACTCGTAACCCTTATCTTAATGCTCTAAGTTTTATTGTTAGATCAAAAAGGGTTGAAGCATTTCCTTTTATCGAAGGCACTTATCCTTAAAAAATGACTAAAAAAACAGATATTCCTTATATTACTGACTTTGTCAAAGTAATAAGAAAATTACCAAATTATGAATTTCGTGAAAGCCAAATTCAAATGGTAGAAACTATTGAAAAAGCTATTGAAGAAAATACACATGCTTTAATCGAAGCTGGAACAGGTAGTGGTAAGTCTTTTGCTTATCTCTTCCCTTTAATTAATAGCAAAAAAACAACTGTTATCTCGACTGGTACTATAGCTTTACAAGAACAATTATTAGATAAAGATATTCCCTTTTTAAAGAAAAGTGATCAATTACCTGAATTTACAGCTGTAATAGCTAAAGGTAGAAATAATTATGTTTGCAAACAAAAATTATTTGAACTAGAAAGGACTCTTTTTCCTGGAAGTAATATCAAGATGGAATTAGAGTTAATTATTGATATGATTGATACTTGGGACGGTGATTTTGCTAATTTACCTTTTCAAATATCCAATGATTTAAAAAGAGAAATAGAATCTAGCTCAGAAGACTGTATTATGAATAAATGCGAATTTTTTAAAGAAAATAAAGCTCCATTTTTTAATGCTAGAAAAAAAATTGCCAAAGCTGATTTAATAATCACCAATCATTCATTGTATCTTGCTGATATAGTGTCTCAAGGAAACGTTTTGCCTGAACATGAAACGGTTGTTTTTGATGAGGCACATCATCTATATATGCAATCAGTTAATGCTTTTACCATTGCTATTGGTAGATACTCCACAACTAAATTAATTCAAAAAATACAAAAAAGAGTAAATATTTTACCTGAAAATATTAGTAGAGATATTATTAACACAGAAGCAAAATTGTTTGAATGGATTTTTAGTTTTAAGAAGCCAATGCAAAAATTAACCTTAGAAAATAATCAAGGCTTAAAAATTCTCTGTAAACAAATGCTAGAGGTATTTAAAGATCTAAATAAATGGTTAGAGTTTACTTCTATTAATTTGCAACTATTTCCTCATGAAGAATTGCAAATTAAGGCAAATTCACATAAACAAAATTTGATTAAGCAATTGGATAAATTAAGGGGTAAATGGAAGTTTTTAATTGAAGATAGCTCTTATGTTGATCGAGTTACTTGGTTTGAATCTGATAGTGATAGAGGCTATTTTGAAATAAAATCTGCACCTTTATTTATTGATAAAACCCTTAATTCAGAAGTTTGGAGTAAAAAAAGTAGCATTTTTACATCTGCAACTATTGCTATCAATAATGATTTCAAATACTTTAGAAATCAACTTGGAATAGAAAAAGGTCTTGAGTTAATTCTTTCATCACCATTTGATTATAAAAAACAATCTGCCTTATTTATTCCAGAGAATATACCTGATCCGAATGCTGATGATTTTTTGGCAAAATGTAAAGATACAATTTTAGAAGCTCTTAATATTACTCAAGGTAGAGCCTTTTTACTTTTTTCATCATGGAAAAATATGGAATTAGCACATAGTTTATTAAAAGATGATTTAAAATTTCCTTTTAGAAAACAAGGCGAACTAACCAGAAAAAATTTAATTGAATGGTTTAAAAAAACGCCTAATTCTGTTCTATTTGCTACATCAACCTTTTGGGAGGGTATAGATATACCTGGTGACTCCTTAAGTTGTGTAATTATTGATAAACTTCCTTTTTCTGTACCTGACGATCCCATAATTCAAGCAAAAGTTAATTATATGAAAGCAAATGATATTAATTGGTTTAGCGAATTTATGTTGCCTGAAGCAATTATTAAGTTAAGACAAGGTGTGGGTAGATTAATTAGGACTAAAGCTGATAAAGGTATTTTGGTTATTTTGGACAGTAGAATTAATACAAAATATTATGGAAAGATTGTTATAAGGGCTTTACCACCTGTTACGAGATTAAAAGAATTAACAGATGCTATAAAATTTTTGATTTAGTTTGTATTTTAACATTTAATATTTTTTTCTAAATAGACAAAAGCTTAAATAACAAGTAGAATGTATATCATTAATAATTATTAAGAAGTAAATTCTTAAATTTTGGAGGAGAATAACATGGCTATAAGTTTAAGTAAAGGGCAAAAAATATCTCTTGAAAAAGAAGCACCTGGATTAAAAAATGTAATTGTTGGTTTGGGTTGGGATGTTAAGCAAAGTGATACAGGTCTTGACTTTGATCTTGATGCTTCATGTTTTATGTTAGGTGAAAATAATAAAATTGTTTCTGATCAACATTTTATTTTTTATAATAATTTAAAAAGTCCTGATGGTGCTGTAGAGCATACAGGTGATAATTTGACTGGTGGTGGAGATGGTGATGATGAGCAAATCAAAGTTAACCTGGATAAAGTTTCAGCTGATGTCAAAAAAATAGTTTTTGTAGTAACTATCCATGAAGCAGAAAAAAGAAAACAAAACTTTGGTCAAGTAGCTAATTCGTTTGTCCGACTTGTTAATGCTGATAGTAATCAAGAAATAGCAAAATTTGATCTTGGTGAAGATTACAGTACAGAAACCGCAATGCTTATGGCTGAACTATATAAACATAATAATGAATGGAAGTTAACAGCTCTTGGTTCTGGTTATGCTGGTGGGTTGCAAGCTGTTTTGAGTCAGCATCAATAACTCCCCCCTAACTCTCTCTAAGAAATCAATCCTAACATTCTTTTACAAACGAAGGGAATAAGGAAAGGACAAAAAAAGAGTTAGGAATAAAAAAATGTAGGGGCTTATTGTATAAGCCCTAAAAGGACTAATTTAAAATGTCGATAACCTTAAGTAAAGGACAAAAAATATCCCTCGAAAAAGAAGCACCTGGACTAAAAAAAATAATTTTGGGATTAGGTTGGGATATAAAAAGTGGAGATTCTGGATTTGATTTTGATCTTGATGCATCTTGTTTTATGATTGGAGCAAATGAAAAAATCGTGTCTGATTATCATTTTATTTTTTATAACAATCTAAAAAGTCCTGACGGTTCTGTAGAACATACAGGAGATAATCTCACTGGCTCTGGTAATGGTGATGATGAACAAATAAAAATTGATTTTAGTAAAATTAGTTCCGAAGTAAAAAAACTTGTTTTTGTTGTAACTATTCATGATGCACAAAAAAGAAAGCAAAGTTTTGGTCAAGTTTCTCATTCATTTATTAGATTAGTTAATGAAGAAACAGGAAAAGAGATAGCAAAGTATGATCTTGGTGAAGATTACAGTACAGAAACAGCAATGATCATGGCAGAGGTATATTTACATAATGGTGAGTGGAGAATGTCTGCTGTAGGAACAGGATACAATCAAGGTTTAGAAGCAATAGTAAAAAGATATTATGATGGAGAAATAAACTAAATGTCAGAAGATGCAGTAACAGCGTTTACAAATCAATTAAAATATTGGCAAAGAGATGGATTTTTTGTCCTTCTAAAGAATTTTTATAATATGCCTGACAGAAATATGGGCTTTGTTGTTTCAGTAAATGAAGCAGATGAAACTTTTGTTTTTAAATTGTATGTTAATAAAGTTCTTGATGAAAAACATTATTCTTTTAATCAAATCAACGAGTTGATTGAAAGAATGGATAAAATTATTCGCAATAAAGAATAATAAAAAATTAATTAGTCTAAAATATCTATATATTTTTCGTTATTAACTTTCAATATCTAATAACAAAGTGATAGAATAATATTCAAAGATAGTAGTTAATAAGTATTTTATTAATTGGAGGCATGAGATGAAAGCAGAAAAAGTTAATACAGATGAAGTAATGAAAAAAGTCACTGAGTTGGTAGTTGAGCAACTTGGAGTTGATGAAAAAGATGTTCATGCTAATTCTCATTTTATTAATGATTTAGGAGCTGATTCTCTTGATACAGTTGAGTTAATGATGGCTCTTGAAGACGCTTATAAAGACATTAAATTGTCAATTCCTGACGATGAAGCCGAAAAATTAACTACTGTTCAACAAGCTGTTAGTTATATTGAGTTGTTTATTTCTAAAAACCAATTTTAAATGGTCTAGAAAAGTAATTTAAAAACTAATATTATGAAACAAGGATTTAAAAAGATCTTAAAACCTGTATTAGTTTTTTCTTTGTTATTTATACTTATTTATATTTATAAACATTTTGGCATTTCTCAAATATTAACTAAAGAAAATATTGCTTTGTATCTCAAACCTTATGGAAAGCTGATACCAATAGTTTATTTATGCGTATTTGTAATAGCAATGGTTTTTTATATTCCAGCTTCAATATTTTTAATTACAATTGGAACAATTTTACCTCCTTTTTATGGTTCTTTATTCGGCTTAATGGGCTGTTATATCTCAAGTATAATACTTTTTTTTATTGCCCGAAAATTTAATTTAAAAGGTATAGAAAAAAAATTTGGTAATAAATGGCAAACCTTTAATCAAAAAATCCAACAAGATGGGTTTTTGTATATGACATTAATTCGTGCAACTTCCGTATTTTCCTTTTCTATGATTTGTTATGCTTCGGGTATAACATCCATAAAGACCAAGGATTATATTAAAGGTACAATAATAGGTGTTATTCCTCAAATAATAATATATTGCTACATAATACCTATTTTTTTAACTGGCAGTTTTTCTTTGGAAAAAATATTAAATATAATACTTTTTTCGATTACATGGATTATTTTATTTGGCGTAACCTATCTTATACATGAAAAAAATAAATTAAGCTAATTGCATCTCTTTAACCAAAATTATATGACAATCCCTACATCTTGGCTCATAAGATTCTGAAGCACCCACAAGAATAATAGGATCTTCGTAACGAGCAGGTTGATCATTAATTAATCTTTGGGTTCTAGTTGCTGGAGATGTACATTTGACGCATATTGCATGTAGTTTATCTACATATTCAGCAATACATAATATTTGTGGCATTATACCAAAAGGTTGTCCTTTAAAATCTAAATCTAATCCTGCAAGTATAACTCTAATACCCATACCTGCTATTTTTTCAATATCTTGAATTATATCTTGGCTAAAAAACTGAATTTCATCTATTGCGACAACATTTGTATCTGGATCTATATAATCCAAAATCTTAGCATCTTGTTTAATACTGAGTGCTTGGACTTTAATACCACTGTGAGAATTAACAAAAAGTGGATCATAACGATTATCAATATCAGGCTTAAAAACTTGAACTTTTTGTTTAGCTATGGTCGCTCTTTTTATTCTACGAATAAGCTCTTCTGATTTTCCACTGAACATAACACCACAAATAACCTCTACCCATCCTGTTTTATGTCCTATTTCTCTAAAATTTATTGCCACAAATCCACTTCTTTTTTAATCATTAAAAATTTACTATGAGATAAAATTATACATTATTTTGTCTAACTACTAAAATTAGATTAAAGAATATTTGCATAAAAAAACATCTAAGAATAATTGTTCTTAGATGTTTTTAAAGCTTGAATCTTATTTGGACAAGTAACCTTTAACTTTGTCTTTGATTGAGTCATACAAACCAGATTTTTGCATTAATACTTGTGAGCCTACAGCACCTGCTGCCCCAATACCTGTTGCTAATATAATTCCAGGTAATCCACCGATTCCAATTAAGCCTAAACCTAAAGCAGTTCCACCACCAAGTAATGCTCCACCTGCTCCCGAAAGACTTGCTGTAACTGTATCCGCTACAACTGAACCAACACCTTCTGATCCTTTTTCTTTTCCTGTTAATACTTTGTAAGCATTTACAACAGATGAAGTTATACCACCTATTATTCCACCAAATTTAGCACCTTGTAATGCTCCACCAGCAAGGCTCTTCATTGCAAGATTTGCTTCTGGTGAGTTAACACCAAGTGATTCAACTCTCCCATATCTACTATTAGGTGTAAATTCTACCCTACCATAGCCTCTTCTTCTAACAAATTCGGTTGCTCCATAATCGTTGTTGTTGGAATAACTATTATTATTACTGTAACTGTTGTTGTTATAACTATTATCATAACTTGGAGTATTGTTATAACCACTACTTCCACCATTATTCATACGATCTTGAAGTTCACTCATGGAGTTTTGAACAGTAAAAGATCTCATACTTTCACCAATAATACCCATGTCTTTTGCTGTTGTAGCTGCTGCAATACCACCACCAAGACCACTACTAATAGAATTTGTCATATTAATATTGCTTTTATTTTTGAAGCTATCATTTTGAGCAAGACTAGAATCATTATTTTGTGCAGGAGTATTATCCTGAGATGGAGCTTCAGCTTGTTGAGATTTTTTAACTAATTGGTCAGGTGCTGTCAATTGTCTTGGTTGACTTAGATTCAAACCTTTTAATTTAGCATCCATAATATTTTAACTCCTAATTAATTTTATTTAAGTTTATAATTTAAATATATCATTTTTATGAAAAAACTTACCACCTATAGATTAAGCTAAAATTAAGTTAAAGATAAGAATAAAATAATTTTTGATGAAATATTATCTTTGACTCATAAAAATAAATAAACTATATAACAATGGCTTGTTTTGATGGCATAATTCGATTATCCATAAATGTATTTTTGTGTATTTCTTTTATTTGTAAAATTTCTTTGACAATTTTGATTGAATCATCTATTAATCTAACTTTACTAGTTGGAGTATATTTCCAGTTTATGGCAACCTCTTTACATTTAAATCCAGATTTTATTGCCAAATAGAGTATTTCAACATCAAAACCATAACCTGCTAACTTTTGAGCAGAAAATAATTTTTGAGCAATTTCTTTAACAAAAAGCTTAAAGCCACATTGTGTGTCATTAAAATCTGATAAAACAGAAGTTTTGACTATATAATTAAATATACTACTCTTTAGTTTTCTTTCTATAATGTTACTAACAGTTACACATGGATCAAAATCATGCCTTGAACCTATAGCAAGATCA